>NZ_JARJMS020000088.1:0-53947 GCF_029335995.1 Thermosynechococcus sp. Uc | reverse complement strand
GCCTGCTGTCCACTAGGCAACAACTTACTGCGTTCCTCTTCAGTGAGATTGAACTTGTCGGCAAGGGCCTCTATGGTCTCTCGAAGCGAGTGTTCTTGTCCATCACTGGCGAACTCGAGTAAGGGCAGCATTATGGACTGGAAATCTGGAATGGGCATATCTACTTTCTCTTCTGTACGCCGATAAAGATATTCTAGACGCAGTCCTCGTCGGGGTCTTCAGGGTTCATGACATCCCTTTTCTCAGTCAATCAAGGCAAGAATTCACTGAAGAGCCTAGCAACGAGAAGGCTTCCACAACTCGACGCCATCTCGCTTATCCACCTGCTGTAGAAGCACCTTGACGGCTTCATCGCGAGCCGTAGGCAGAACTTTGCCGGTAAAGTCGGGATGAATCGGCAATTCTCGGTGTCCGCGATCAATGAGTACCAATAGCCAAATGGCACTGGGGCGACCGTAGTCATGGACGGCATTGAGGGCAGAGCGAATCGTGCGGCCACTAAAGATAACATCGTCCACCAAGACCACAATCCGCTTAGAAAGATCAACTGGAATCAGAGTCTGCTGGGGTGTGCGCGGGCCGATGCGATCCAAGTCATCGCGATAAAACGTAATATCCAACTCACCAATGGGCAGGCTCAGCCTTTCCAATTGTGCAATTTGTTGCCCTAGGAGCTTGGCGAGGGGAACTCCACGGGTATGAATACCCAACAACACCAATTTGTCGAGGGCATCGCGAGCCTTTTCCACCACTTGGGAGGCTAAGCGCGTTACGGTGCGCCGCAGATCATCAGCACTTAAAATTTCAATGACTTCACCAGCCATGGCCGTCACGGTAGGGAATTTACAAATTTTAGCGAAATTCCCGCAAAAAGAGACCCTACGCCAAGCGGGTAGGGTCAAAGACGCAGTTAGGAGGTATCTTGCTTCCCTACGATACTGCCGATCTTTTGGGGGAGCTAAAGCTTTTACCAATTCTTTAGATTTGGCGCAATTAACTGTTACGATACATGAGAAACTGTTATTTATAATATCAAATTCTCAGTAGAAATCTAGTTTGGGCGGTTTCAAGCGTCTTCAATCCTTAAAAGACTGTGGGTGGCTTGCTCCTCTGTCCCTCGACTACCCTAAGAGCTAGGCAAGAGTTCTTTAATTTAAATATTGGGCAATGACCAGCACTCCGTTTCGCATTCATGCTCCCTTTGAACCCACCGGTGATCAACCCCAAGCAATTCAAAAACTGGTTGCAGGGGTTCAGGCGGGCTATCGCTTCCAAACGCTGCTAGGGGCAACGGGTACGGGCAAAACCCACACGATTGCCCGCGTCATCGAGGCCGTTGGCCGCCCCACCCTTGTCCTTGCCCACAACAAAACCCTAGCGGCGCAACTGTGCAACGAACTGCGCTCCTTCTTTCCAGAAAATGCAGTTGAGTACTTTATCTCCTACTACGACTACTACCAGCCTGAAGCCTACATTCCTGTTACCGACACCTACATTGAAAAAAGTGCTTCGATTAACGAAGAGATTGATATGTTGCGCCACTCTGCCACTCGCTCCCTTTTTGAACGGCGGGATGTCATTGTGGTTGCCTCGATTAGTTGCATTTATGGTCTAGGAATTCCAGCGGAGTACCTAAAAGCAGCCATTCTTCTAGAAGTGGGTTGTGAAACGGATCTGCGGCAACTCCTGCGGCAATTAGCCACGATTCAATACACTCGCAATGATGTGGAATTGGGACGGGGGCGTTTTCGGGTCAAAGGGGATGTTTTAGAGATTGGTCCGGCCTATGAAGATCGCATTATTCGCGTCGAGTTTTTTGGCGATGAAATTGAAGCCATCCGCTATGTAGATCCGCTCACGGGGGAAACATTGCAGAGTGTAGAACGGCTGAATATTTACCCTGCCAAACACTTTGTCACCCCTGCTGAGCGTCTTGAAGCCGCCTGTAAAGCCATTGAGGCCGAGCTGGAAGCGCGAGTTGCCCAGCTAGAGGCAGAGAATAAGCTCCTAGAGGCGCAAAGACTTAGCCAACGCACCCGCTATGACTTGGAAATGTTGCGGCAGGTGGGTTACTGCAATGGGGTCGAGAATTACTCGCGTCACTTGGCAGGCCGGGCAGCGGGGGAACCGCCGGAGTGTTTGATTGATTACTTTCCTGAGGATTGGCTACTGGTGGTGGATGAATCCCACGTTACAGTGCCCCAGATTCGCGGCATGTATAATGGCGACCAAGCCCGCAAAAAAGTCTTAATTGACCATGGCTTTCGACTGCCCAGCGCGGCAGATAATCGCCCCCTCAAGGCGGAGGAATTTTGGCAGAAGGTTAACCAGTGTATCTTTGTGTCGGCAACACCGGGCGATTGGGAATTAGCGGTATCGCAAGGGCAAGTGGTGGAGCAAATTATTCGCCCCACAGGGGTTGTAGATCCACAAATTTTTGTCCGCCCGACCCAAGGACAGGTGGATGATTTATATGGGGAAATCCGCTTGCGCTGCGATCGCCAGGAACGAGTGCTGGTAACTACCCTCACCAAACGCATGGCGGAGGATCTGACAGAATACCTACAGGAGCGGGGAGTGCGGGTGCGCTACTTGCACTCAGAAATCAATGCCATAGAGCGAATTGAAATTCTCGAAGCCCTGCGCCAAGGGGACTTTGACGTGCTGGTGGGGGTCAATCTGCTGCGGGAGGGGCTAGATCTGCCGGAAGTTTCCTTGGTGGCCATTTTAGATGCTGACAAGGAAGGGTTTTTGCGGGCAGAGCGATCGCTCATTCAAACGATTGGCCGCGCAGCCCGCCATGTGCGAGGACAGGCCATTCTCTATGCCGACACTCTCACCGAAAGTATGCAAAAAGCCATCCAAGAAACGGAGCGGCGTCGCGCCATTCAACTGGCCTATAACCAAGCCCACGGCATCACCCCCCAGCCCATTGTCAAGAAAACCAGCAACGCCATTTTGGCCTTTTTGGAGGTTTCCCGCCGTCTGAATGCCGAGGCGGTGCCGGTATTGTCTTCCCAAACGCTACAGGAACTTAGCCTAGAGGACATTCCCCAACTTATCCAAGACCTAGAGGCAAAAATGAAGACAGCTGCTCAAGAGTTGGCCTTTGAAGAGGCTGCTCGCTATCGCGATCAAATTAAGCGTCTGCGCGATCGCTTGCTGGGCCACTCCTAGAATTATGAACTTTTGTAATAGTTCGCAACAGTCCGTAAAGGGGAGCAAAGGGGGGGAAACCCGCCCATGGTAAGCTAAGTACGATTTTAGATCCGCGCATTTTGGCTGGCCTTCGGGTTGACGCTAGTTTTACCAGTTCTAGGAGTAAGAAAAACTTATGCGTGATGCCGTCACCACACTGATTAAAAACTATGACTCCACCGGTCGCTACCTCGATCGCGATGCTGTTGACCGTTTGCGCTCTTACTTTAATTCCGGTGCGGCGCGGGTTAAAGCGGCGGCGGTGATCAATAGCGATGCCGCAGCCATTGTTAAGGAGGCTGCTGCTACCCTTTTCACGGAGCAGCCGGAACTGATTCAACCCGGCGGCAATGCCTACACCACCCGCCGCTATGCCACCTGTTTGCGGGATATGGACTACTACCTGCGCTATGCTACCTATGCTATTGTGGCTGGAGATGTCGATGTCCTCAATGAGCGTGTTCTTGAAGGTCTGCGGGAAACTTACAACTCCCTTGGGGTGCCTATTGGTCCAACGGTGCGTGGCATTCAAATTATGAAAGAGATTGTGCGCGATCGCGTCGCTGCCGCTGGCATTGAAGACACCAACATTGTTGAACAGCCCTTTGACTATATGTGCCGCCAACTGAGTGAAGTGAATATTTAGGTTGGCTAAGGCAGAAGACTCTGCAACAATAGAGGGCGGTAGCAGCGGCGATCGCCCCTTTTTTGTTTTGTGCAGCAACTATGAAAATCCGCATTGGCAATGGTTACGACATCCATCAATTGGTTCCAGAGCGACCGCTGATTTTAGGTGGTGTCAAACTAGAACACTCCCTAGGACTTTTGGGACATAGTGATGCCGATGTCCTGACCCATGCAATTATGGACGCCCTCTTGGGTGCCCTCAGCCTTGGCGATATTGGCCATTACTTTCCTCCCGGTGATCCGCAGTGGGCAGGGGCAGATAGTCAAGTCCTATTGGCAAAAGTGGCGGCACTGATTGCAGAACAGGGCTGGCAAGTGGGCAATATTGATGCGGTAGTCGTGGCAGAGCGTCCCAAACTCAAGCCCTACCTTGACCGCATGCGCGATCGCCTGGCAATGACTCTTGGCATTGATCGTGACCAGATTAGTATTAAAGCCACCACCAATGAAAAACTAGGACCTGTGGGGCGGGAAGAGGGGATTGCTGCCTATGCGGTCGCCCTACTCCAATCGGCAGCCTAGGATGAGTCATTACCTGACATAGAGACTGTGGTGAAAATCCGTTTGCTCGCACTGGCTTTCCTCTAAATTGGCATGGCGAAAGTTTGCCCAGCAACAGGTCGCCCGCTTGAGGTTGGCACGAACAAAAAGGGCGTGGGCAAAGTACCCCCGAGTCAATCCCGCATCGGCTAAGTTGGCTCCATAAAAGTTGCAGCGATAGGCCTGAACCCCCTCAAGGGAAGCCTGCACCAGTTGAGCAAAGCGGAGTGTAGCTTCGTTGAGACTCGCTCCCATGAGCAGGGCAAAGGAAAAGTCACTGGCAGCGGCCTGGGCATGGCTGAGGTCGGCTTCACACCAATTGCTGTGGCGACAATCTGCCTGCTCAAGGGTAACCCAAGAGAAATCGGCATAGCTAAACCGGGCGTGCTGTAGATTGGCCAGCTGAAAATTTGCCCGCTGGGCAGTGGCGCGATCGCCCACCGTTTTCAAAAACAACGCGCCGCGACAATCAGCATCATTGAGGTTGGCGGCTGTTAAATCTGCCTGATAAAGGTTGGCAAAGCGTAAATCTCCATGGGCAAGGTTCACTTCCCGCAGGCAGGCACGGCTAAGGTTACATCCCCGCAAATCGTAGCCCCGCAGATCCATGCCCGTCAAATTCATGTCACTTAAATCTACAGTAAGCTGAGGATAGGTTTGCCGCCACTGGTTCCAGAGGTGTTGCCCCCCCCGCAGGCGATCGCTGACTACCTGAGTTGAGTGCCTTTTGATCATCATTCTTGCCTCGAGATTCTTCACATTTCGTTATCGTGACGCGAAATTTGATAGAATTCAATCTATGTAGCTTTATCGCTGACGAAAGGAGAGTGGGTTTGAAACAGGCAACCCTACATCAGCTTAAGGTTTTTGAGGTCACTGCTCGCCACGGAAGTTTTACTCGTGCTGCTGAGGAACTCTTTCTGACGCAGCCCACCGTCTCGATCCAAATGAAGCAGTTGACCCGTGCCGTTGGTATGCCCCTCTTTGAGCAAGTGGGCAAACGGCTCTATCTCACTGAAGCTGGCAAAGAACTGTTGGCCACCTGTCAAGACATTTTTGAGCGGCTTGAGCGGTTTGAAATGGCCATTGCTAACCTCAAAGGTCTAAAGCAGGGACACTTGCGGCTGTGTGTGATTACCACGGCCAAATATGTGATTCCTCGATTACTGGGTCCTTTTTGCCAGCGCTATCCTGGGATTGATGTCTCCCTCACGGTTACCAACCACGAACAGGTGGTGGAGCGCATCCGAGGCAATATGGATGATCTTTACATTCCTAGTTGCCCGCCAGAGAATGTGGATGTGGAATGCCATCCCTTTCTAGACAACCCCCTAGTGGTGGTTGCCCCCAGTCACCATCGCCTCAGTGGCCGCAGTAAAATTCCAATTCAAGAGTTGGCAGGAGAACCCTTTATTATGCGGGAGCAGGGGTCGGGCACCCGTCAAGCGGTGGAGAAACTCTTCGCAGAGCACGGTGTGCCCATCAATATCCGTCTTGAATTGGGGAGCAACGAATCCATTAAGCAGGCGATCGCCGGTGGTTTGGGAATTTCTGTGCTTTCCCATCACTGTTTGGCTCTTGACCGTGAGTCCAGCCAGTTGACTATTCTCGATGTGGAACACTTCCCAATTCAGCGGCACTGGCATCTGGTTTATCCTGCGGGCAAGCAACTGTCGGTGGTGGCTCAAGCCTTTTTTGAATATGTCTCAACTGAGGGGCGAGAGATGATTGAATCCAGCCTCACCTACCCCAGTGGAGCGGCTCCTGCCAAGGAACTCAACCCTGTCTAGCATGGTCAAGCTGCAATTTCTCGCCCTTCCCGATCCGCCAATCGCAGCAGCGCACAGTCTTTTGTTGCTCCATGGCTGGGGTGCCAATGCCGCAGATTTAATTTCCCTGGGGTCATTGCTGGCGCCCCAAGCCCAAACCTATGCGGCGGAAGCCCCCTTTCCCCATCCCTACGTTGCCCAAGGACGGATGTGGTATGACCTCAATCAGCACGATGCCCTCAGCGGCTCATTATTGTTAGATGAGCGGGCAACAGATTTAGCCACCAGTGAAGCTGCACTGCGGGAGTGGATTGCCAGCTTGCCCATTGATCTAAGCCGCACAATTTTAGGGGGATTCTCCCAAGGGGGAGCACTGACATTGGCCGTGGGCTTAACATTGCCGTTGGCGGGGTTAGTGGTCTTTAGTGGCTATGTGGTGCGCCCGCCAGTGGTGACTACCACCGCACCACCGGTGCTAATGATCCATGGCACAGCGGATCCTATAGTGCCCTTTGCCAGTGCCCAAGCCAGTTGGCAGGCACTGCAAGCAGCAGGTGTCAAGGGAGTGTTTCATGCCCTGCCCATGGCCCATGAAATTAATGACACAGCAATAGCGATCGCCCGCCGGTTTATCGAAAATGCCCTTTCTCAAATCAACTCAAACTAACAAACTAAGTAACCCATAGCCGAGTAGGGCGCTGCCAATTGGAACTGTGAGATTATCAATTCCCCGCCAAGCAATCAATTCCAAGAGGGTAGCCCCCAGACCCAGCAAGGGGGCAATCCAGAGCAAATCCAAAGCAGCAACAGGAGTGAGAGATAAAGCGGCGACGAGGGTACTCACCGAGAACATTGTCAGCGTTCCTTCCCAGCTTTTACCCGTTCGCAGTAAAGGATGTCGTCCCCAATGAATCCCCACAAGGGCAGCTAGGCCATCTCCCCAAGCCATCACTAAAATTCCCAGAACTGCAAGTTCCGGCAGCCTGTCCCAAAAGAGCGCCATCAATGTGCCAATACTCACGGCATAAAAAAACGTGCCCCAGCTTTGTCGCCCCACCCCGCTAATACTGGGAAAAATAGGCACCCAATGGGAAAGAAGTGTAATCACACTGGCGATCGCTGCGGCCACAATGCCCCAACTCGTGGGAACCCCTAGGACGTAGGCAATGAGGATAACTTGACCGGCACCGATGTGAACCACTTTCCGTGACCATTCTTTGGCATTGGGAAACCCAGCGTGAATGAGTTCTGCTATGACCAGCACTAAGCCCAGCCAACCTGTGACCAAAATACCTGCCCAGAACATTCTCATTGCTCTCCTCAGTTAGCGGTGGCCTTTTGCTTTGCGTGCTGGGCAAAAAACTGTGTCACAATTTCCAGAATGCGATCGCTCGCCTGACCATCGCCAAAGGGATTAATTGCCGTTGCCATACGCTTGTAAGCTTCTGAATCCGTGAGCAGCTCAATTGCTGCCGCTGCAATTGTATCCGCAGACGTGCCCACCAGTTTGGCGGTGCCAGCGGCAACGGCTTCCGGCCGTTCAGTGGTTTCTCGCAAGACCAGTACGGGTTTACCGAGGCTAGGTGCCTCCTCTTGCAGGCCACCGGAATCCGTAAGCAGAAGAGTTGATCCCTTAATCGCGGCCACGAGGGCAGGATAGTCCAGCGGCTCGGTGAGAAAAACGCGAGGATGGTGCTCTAAATAGCGCTTAAGGGGTTCACGCACGGTGGGATTGCGGTGTAGAGGCAATAGCAAGGCAGTATCGGGAACGGCGTCCAAAATCTTCAGGAAACCATTGGCAATATCCTCAAGGGGGGCACCCCAGTTTTCACGGCGGTGAACAGTGGCCAACAGGACTCGGTACATTTGCCAGTCTAGGCCGGGGACATCACACACAGGCTGGCGATCGACCACCTGTAGGAGGGCATCAATGACAGTATTCCCTGTCCAGTGAATTGTACCTGTGACCCCGGCGGCCTGAAGATTCTTGACGGCTTGCTCGGTAGGCGCAAAATGTAACTGCGCCAATTGGGAAATGAGACGGCGGTTGGCCTCTTCTGGATAGGGATTATAGAGGTCATCAGTGCGCAAGCCCGCTTCCACGTGACCGACGGGGATCTGCTGATAAAAGGCGGCAAGGGTAGCGGCAAAGGCCGTTGTCGTATCCCCCTGTACCAACACAAGGCAGGGCAGGAGTTCTTGATAAAGTTGCTCGAGGCCTTGGAGAGCACGACAGGTAATTTCGGTCAGGGTTTGCTTTGGTTGCATAATTGCTAAGTCGCGATCAACCCGCAGGTCAAACAGCGCCATTACCTGATCCACCATTTCGCGGTGCTGCCCAGTGAGAACAACGTAGGGTTCAAACAGGGGCGATCGCTGGAAAGCTTGAATGACCGGTGCCAATTTGATTGCCTCCGGGCGTGTACCCAACGTAATACAGATTGGGATGGGGGAAGCAACCATAGCCACCTAGATGCTGAGAACAATCATTCTTAGTGTAAACGGAAGCAAGTGTGCCGTCCCTATGAAAAGAACTGTATGTTAATAATAGAAAGGAATGCACCGCCATTGCGCTCGCTGAGGTGGCCATGATTGAAATGACTGTTGCTGGAATTGCCCTTGATGCCACTAACCATCGCACGCCAATTGTGTTGCTCAAAGACGGTGCTGGACGGCGAGCACTGCCCATTTGGATTGGAGACAATGAGGCGCGGGCAATTTTAATGGCCTTGGAAAATCAACGGGCACCGCGACCAATGACCCATGATCTGATGGCGAATATTCTCAACGAATGGAATATGACCCTAGAGCGGGTGGTGATTCACTCCCTCGAAGACAACACCTACTATGCAGTGCTGACGCTGCGTCAAGGGGAAACGCGCAAGGAAATTGATGCTCGTCCCAGTGATGCCATTGCCCTTGCGCTGCGCTGTGATTGTCCGATTTGGGTAATGGAAGCAGTGGTTGCCGATGCTTCGATTCCCGTGGATCGCGATGCGGATGAGGAAGAACGCCAAGCCTTTCGCCGCTTTCTAGATTCGATTCGACCCGAAGATTTTATTCAGCAGGGACGGGGAATGGAGGAGGATTCCTCCGCAGGCTAGAATGCACTACCGCCGCTTTGGTCGCACGGGGCTAAATCTATCAGTATTTTCCCTCGGAACGATGCGTGCCTTGGGCAGTCCTGAGGTGATGCAGGCGGTCATTGAGGGAGCGATCGCCCACGGCATTAACCACATTGAAACCGCTGCCGCCTACGGTGCCAGTGAAGCCTATATTGGTCGTGCCCTCAAGGCGCTAGGTCAGCCTGCTGTTTTTATCACCACCAAATTACTGCCCCAAGGGGATGCGGATCAGGTACAGCGGCAAATTGATCAATCCCTTGAGCGTCTCCAAGTCTCACGGTTAGACGGTGTTGCCCTGCATGGGCTCAATACCCCTGAGCATCTCGCATGGCTAACTAGTGGCGGAATGGCAATGCTGCGGCAATTGCAAGCAAAGGGGGTGATTGGTGCTCTGGGGTTTTCGAGTCATGGCTCGTTGTCTGTAATTTTGCAGGCAATCGCCAGCAACCAGTTCGACTTTGTGAATCTGCATTACACCTACTTTCAACAGCGCAATGCTCCGGCGATCGCTGCTGCCGCGGAGCGGGAGATGGGGATTTTCATCATCTCCCCTGCAGATAAAGGGGGGAAACTCTACCAGCCTTCCCCCCGCCTCCAAGACCTCTGCGCGCCCTTTCATCCCCTTCACTGGAGCTATCGTTGGTTGCTCAGCCAACCTGCCATCACCACCTTGAGCATTGGACCTGCCACTGTTGCCGAGTTGGCTTTTCCCCTAGCCGTGGCCGATCAGGTGGGACCCCTTAGCGCTGAAGAGCAAGCCGTCGGCGATCGCCTGCAAGCAGTGATGCAGGAAACCCTAGGCTGCGATTTGTGTCAACAATGTTATGCCTGTCTGCCCTGTCCAGAGGAGATTCACATCCCCGAGGTATTGCGGCTTCGCAACTTGGCTGTCGCCTACGAGATGACTGAATTTGGTAAGTATCGTTATGGCATGTTTGGCCGTGCCGGCCATTGGTTTCCCGGCCAACCTGCGGATCATTGCACTGAATGTGGAGAGTGTTTGCCGCGCTGTCCCAGTGGCTTGGAGATTCCTCGGCTACTGCGGGAAACCCATGAGCAGTTGCAAGGTCCCTCGCGATCGCGCCTTTGGCAGGATGTTTAATTTAATCCAGATCAGAAAAGGGTGTATCTAGACCGCCAGAGCCGCCTTCTCCATCACTGTTAACAATTCCTGCCATAGCTTTTGGGTCACCGGACCTGGACAGGTTGGTAAAACCACATTGTCTATTTGGCGAATTGGCATAAGCAGGCGCACCGAGGAACTGAGAAAACCCTCACTGGCTGTTGCTAGATCCTGTGGGGTGAGAATCACTTCGCGATGGGGCATGCCCAAGTCTGCAACGATCTTTAACAGCATTGCTCGCGTAATTCCGTGGAGTATGCCAACAGTGGTGGGCGGTGTCTCGACTACCCCCTCACGGACAATCCAGAGGTTACTGGTTGTGGCCTCGGTGATCTGCCCTTGGGCATTGAGAAGAAGGGCGTCCTCAAAACCGCTCTGCTGCGCCTCCAATAGCGCCAAGATATTGTTGAGGTAATTGCCTGTTTTGGCTGCAGGATTAAGGGCAGCAATGCTCGTGCGTTGTCGCTTAGCAATAGTGAGGCGAATTCCCTGTTCACTCAAGGTGGGTTCGGGGTCAATCGCCATCAGCACAATTAATAACCTTGGTTGGGTGCTCGCTTCTGGCAATAGCCCAATACGGCGATCGCCCCCACGAGTCACAACAATACGGATGTAGTACTCTCCCGGGGGAGCAGCGGCTAAGGTGCGCTGGACTTCTTGGGTAATGTACTCATCGGACCACGGCACACTCATGTAGAGATAGGCGGCCGAGGCTCGCAACCGGGCCAGGTGCTCTGGCAGGGCAAAGGGAATCCCGCGGTAGGTACGAATCACTTCATAAATACTATCGCCGTAGAGAAACCCACGATCAAAAACAGAAATCGTGGCCTCTGGCGTAATCACTCCATCCAAATTACACAGTCGCACCCGCCGTCTCCCCTAGGGTTGGCGTTCCACTTCGGCTTTCATGCGCTCAAGGGTTTGGTACATTTGATCAAACATAGCTTGGGGAGACATGCCAAACTGGCTGAGTTGCGTTTCCAGTTGTTTGATTGTCATCTGCGCCATAAAGTCATCGGACAACTCAAACCGCTTCATAAAAATACGGTAGCGATCCATGAGTTCTTCCATCTTTTCGATGTAAATTTTTTTCCCTTCGCGGTCAAACTTGCCGTACTCGGAGCCAAGCTGCATCAATTCCTGGTAGTCCTGAAACAGGCGTTGCGCTTCCTGTTGAACAATTTCCGAATCAAAGAATCCCATATGACTTTGCCCGATACAGCAACAACCAAAATGCCAACCGTTGACCGTTTGGTTTGTTATTTAGTTGCATTCTATCAAAGGCACTTCAGGCAGGGGTAAGAGGGAAAACCGATCCTTTACTCAGGATTTGTGCCCAAGCGATTGCCGCCAGAAAACTCTGGGGGTCTGCCACCCCTGTGCCGGCAATATCAAAGGCCGTACCGTGATCTGGAGACGTACGAATAAAAGGCAGGCCAATTGTGGTGTTTACTGCTTCGCGAAAGGCCAGCATCTTCACAGGAATTAAGCCCTGATCGTGATAGAGAGCGAAGTAAGCATCGTAGGCAGGGGTCGAGGAAGGGCGCCCCCACCATGCATCGGCAGCCCCAATCCAGAGGGTATCGGGGGGAACAGGGCCAATGAGTTCAACTTGGGGATACTGCTGCTGAGCTGCCGCAAGCCATGGAATCAGCCAAGCCACTTCCTCTTGGCCTAAGTGTCCCTGCTCACCGCTGTGGGGATTCAAGCCAGCAATAGCAATGCGAGGCCGCTGCAGATGCCGCTGCTCCCTTAGAAACTGCACAAGAAGTGCCAGTTTTTCATTGAGCCGTTCGGGGGTCAGTGCTGTGGGAACGTCTTGCAGCGGAATGTGGGTAGTCGCGAGTAAAGTGGTCAGTACCCAGTTCGTTACGGGCGATCGCCCCAAGAACACCATTCCTACATTGGCAGTTCCTGTAAAGTGAGCCAGCACTTCCGTTTGACCAGGAAAAGCATAGCCTGCCGCCTGCCAACTCGCCTTAGAAATGGGTGCAGTAACAATGCCTGCTACGTCACCGGCGATCGCCCGCTGGATCGCTGTTTCTAGGTAAGCAAAGCTGGCGGCTCCACTGACGATACTGGGTTGCCCCGGCACAATTGCCTCCTCCAGGGGATGCTCCCAAATCTGAAGTTGAGCCGGATCAAGGGTCACCTGTCCCTGCTGACGTAGGCGAGTGTACGTGTCCTGCAAGACCTGCTGTGTACCTGAAATAAAAAGCTGCCCTAACATTTCTGAGGGCAGATGAGCGAGGGCTTTCAGGAGAATTTCTGGGCCAATGCCCGCTGGATCCCCAAGGGTCAGGGCAAGGGACATCCTAAGCTTCTTGGAGAATTGGCTCAGCCGTATCTTCGTCCGTAGCTGCGGGAATGTCTTCCACCACTTCCTCAGTGGCCTCTGCGGTAGCCTGCTGCTGTTGTTGCAGGAGTTGCTGACGATAGCGCTCGGCCATCTCTTCAGCCTTTTCATAGACCAACTGCGGATTTTTCACCATGTCACCGGGCTCTGGCTCCAGTTGCTTGGTGGATAGGGAAATCCGACCCCGCTCGGCATCTAGGTCAATGATCATCACTTTGACTTGGTCATTGACATTGAACACACTATGGGGGGTATCAATGTGATCGTGGGAAATTTCGGAAATGTGCAGCAAACCACTGACGCCACCAATGTCAATGAAAGCACCGTAGGGCTTGATTCCGCGTACAGTTCCGACCACAACCTCGCCCACTTCTAGTTTGTTCATCTTGCGTTCGACAAGGGCACGGCGGTGGCTCAGTACGAGGCGGTTGCGCTCTTCATCCACTTCTAAAAACTTCAGCGGTAGTTCTTCACCCACCAGCTCTTCTTTGTTCACGCGGGTGCTGATGTGGGAACCGGGAATAAAACCCCGCAGCCCTTCAATGCGCACAAGGGCACCGCCGCGGTTGGTGGCAAAGACCTGAGAACGCACGGTGGCATCTTCAGCTTGTAGCTGGCGAACGCGCTCCCATGCCCGCATGTACTCAATGCGGCGAATCGAGAGGGTAAGCTGCCCTTCTTCGTTTTCATCCGCCAAGATAAAGAATTCGCGGGTTTCATTGGGTTGCAGTACTTCTTCCGGACTGTCAATCCGGTTAATAGACATTTCTTGAATCGGGAGGTAGGCAGCGGTTTTTGCACCGATGTCAATCAGGGCACCCTTTGGCTCAATGCTAAAGACGGTGCCGGCAACAATATCGCCGGGGTTGAAGTGGTAATCGTACCGGTCCAGTAAGGCTGCAAAATCAGCATGCGTAAAGCCCACGTCTAACGTTTTTTCCTGATTGACCATGCGAGTGTTTTCCTAGCTCCTTTAACGAAAATGGGGGTGTATAGTGAGTTATCAAGCGGGCAGAAGTGGGTGCCATACGCAATCATACCAGCGATCGCTCGAACACTTTCTGACTGGATCTACAATATTAGCCTAGAGTTTGCCTATTGGCTAGCAGGATCGATAAAATTTTTGCCAAGGGTCAAGATAAATGTTAAGTTTTGTGTGCTACTGAGGCTCTGGCATGGCGCGACTCAACCGCCGACAGGTAAAGCAATTTTGGCAGGAATTTCGTGAATTTGCCCTGAAGGGCAATGCAATTGATTTAGCGATCGCGGTGGTCGTAGGTGGTGCCTTCGGCCGCATTATCACTTCTGTCGTCGAAGACTTGATAATGCCTCTCATTAATCCGCTGATCCCAGGGGGAGATTGGCGGGAACTCACAGTGGGTTCAGGGATTCGGATCGGTAAGTTTTTAGGCAGCTTACTCGATTTTGGCGTGATTGCCCTCAGCCTGTTTATTCTCCTGAAGCTGATTTTGCCCCTAGGACCCAAGAAGTCCCCTGCACTTGAACAACGGCAGTGTCCCTACTGCTTGGAGTCTGTGCCCCTGAAAGCCACCCGTTGCCGTGCCTGTACCTCGGAACTGCCACCCCTTTAGGAGTCCTCAATTAATGCGATTGTGGCAACGCTGCATCTGTGGACTCTTGGTGGGGCTATGGCTGGCCATCTTAACCGGTTGTGGAACAGCACCCCCCACCCAAGGTACCCAGATTGAATTCTGGACGATGCAACTGCAACCCAAATTTACGGATTACTTCAACCGTTTGATTGCTGAATTTGAAGCCCAACATCCCCATGTCCACGTGCGCTGGGTAGATATTCCTTGGACCGCAATGCAGAGCAAAATTCTCATGGCGGTGCTAGCGGGCACTGCCCCCGATGTGGTGAACCTAAATCCCGACTTTGCGGCGCTATTGGCAGGACGCAATGCGTGGCTCAATTTGAATGACTATGTACCGCCGGCTGTACGCGAGCGTTATTTACCAAACATTTGGCAAGCAACCACATTGGAAGGCAAAAGCTTTGCCGTGCCGTGGTACTTGACATCGCGGATAACGATTTATAACAAGGCAATTCTTGCCGCTGCGGGGGTCGATCGCCCCCCCCAGACCTTTGCTGAGCTGGCCAAGGTCGCTAAAGCCGTGAAGGAGAAAACAGGCAAATACGCCTTCTTTATCACAATGGTGCCCGAAGACTCCGCAGAGCTGATGCAGACCATGGTACAGATGGGGGTGAAGTTAGTAGATGCTCAAGGCCGTGCTGCCTTTAATTCGCCCGCAGGCAAGGCTGTTTTCCAGTATTGGGTTGATCTGTATCGTCAAGGACTCTTACCGCCGCAAGTGCTCACCGAAGGCCATCGCCAAGGCATCGAACTCTATCAATCGGGACAAACGGCGCTATTGATGACTAGCCCAGAATTTTTGAACGCGATCGCCACCAATGCCCCCAGTATTGCCGCAGTTTCAGCCCCCGCCCCCCAGGTGACCGGCGAAACCGGCAAGAAAAATGTTGCGGTAATGAATTTACTCGTGCCCCGCCAGAGTCGCCATCCTCAACTGGCCGTAGAATTTGCCCTCTTTGTGACCAATAGTGAGAACCAACTGGCCTTTGCCAAGGAAGCTAATGTCCTGCCTTCCACCAAAGCAGCCTTAGCGGATCCTTACTTTCGCACCGTCAAAGAAAATGCCCCACCTGTGGACATTGCCCGAGCTGTCAGCGCTGCACAAATGAACCAAGCAGAGGTACTCCTTCCCCCCCTGCGGGATATTAAAGAGCTGCAACGACTCCTCTATGAAAATTTACAGGCAGTTCTTTTGGAACAAAAGACCCTTGATCAGGCACTCAAGGATGCAGAAACCACATGGAATAGCCGCTTGGGATAAGTGCCCTCACTGCAAAGGCCAAGGTACTTGAGACTGTTAGCGACTTAAGCTATCAAAGCGGATATTGGCTTGAGCCATGCGTTTGAGGGCTTCACCCAAACGCTCGCGATCGGCAATGAGGCTGATGCGCACATATCCTTCTCCCCCTTCGCCAAACGCATTTCCCGGGGTCACCACCACACCCGTTTCCTGAAGTAGCTTTAGGGCAAAATCGGTGGAACTCATGCCCCTTGGTACGGGTACCCACAGATACATGGTGGCTTGGGGCGGCGTCAGTTGCCAACCCAGTTCATTTAAGCCTTGGATGAGAAAATCACGCCGTTGGCGATAGCGATCGCACACAGCAGCAATGTAGCTATCGGGTAAACTCAGTGCCACCTCTGCCGCCTTCTGTAAAACCGAAAAAACCCCATAGTCCAAATTCGTTTTCAGCGTACGCAAGCCCTGAATAATGTGGCGGTTACCCACCACAAAGCCAACCCGCCAACCTGCCATATTGTAGGTTTTTGAGAGGGTATGGAACTCAACGCCGATATCTTTGGCATTAGGAATTTCCAGTAAGCTAGTGGGTTGATAGCCATCGAAGGCCAGCTCCGCGTAGCAAAGGTCATGCACAAGGAGGATTTGGTATTCGCGGGCAAAGGCAACAATCTCTTCAAAAAAGGAACGGGGGGCGATCGCTGCTGTGGGATTGCTGGGGTAGTTAAAGTACAAAACCTTGGCTTGGCGGGCAATGTCGCTGGGAATCTCACTCAGATCAATGAGCCAGCCTTTTTCTCGCTTGAGAATGAGGGGATAGATGGTGGCTCCGGCAATCGCAGGACCACGAAAATGAGCCGGATAGGCCGGGCTAGGAACAAGTACCACATCCCCCGGATTCACATAGGCCAAAGCAAGGTGCGTCAGTCCTTCTTTTGATCCCAACAGGGGTAAAGCTTCACCATCGGGATCAAGAGAGACGTTGTAGCGCCGCTGATACCAACGGGTAATGGCTTGACGGAAAACGGCTGTGCCTTCAAAGGGGGGATAACCGTGGTAGCTAGGTTCCTCAAAGGCGGCGATCGCTGCTTCAATAACTGGACGAGGGGCGGCGCCATCGGGGTTGCCCATACCCAAGTCAATTAAATCCAGTCCCTGCTGCCGTGCCTTTAGCTTCAGTTCATCGAGGCGGGCAAACACATAGGGTGGCAATGCTCCCAAGCGATCAGCCGGCTGAATCCACTCTAACCCCATTTAGCGGGCACTCCCATCCAAAACTTTGGCGCTGTAACCGACCAGCGTGGATACCATTGCTTCTAGTACCAGATCAGGCGTCACCGGAAACGGCAGATAGTGAATATCGGAGTGGGGCATACAGGCAACCGTGGCAGCGTGTTGGAGTTGTGCCAAGCTGGCCTCTTGAAAGCCCAAGTCCTCTAGACTCAGGGGCAAGCCCACCTGTTCATAAAATTGGCAAAGCTGGTGGCGAGCGCTAGCGGCCAATTGACTGCCTTGGACAATTTCTTCCAAACGCAGTTGCACAAGAATGCCGTAGGCCACCTTTTCACCGTGGAGCGTGCTTTTGCTTTGGGGCAGTTGGGTGAGACCGTTGTGGATTGCATGGGCGGCAACTGTTCGGCATTGGGCGCCTCCCAATCCACCAATCATCCCTGCCATCAAAACACTGGCATCAACCACATTTTCCCAAGCGGGGCTGCCCACATTGGCCAAGGCTTCCGCAGACTGCTGCAAGAGAATATCACGCAATACCCGTGCTTGCTGTACAGCAGCAACAATCAGGGTTTCTTGGCGATGACCGCTACTCACCGAAGCTTCGTACCATTTGGCAAGGGCATCGCCAATACCGGCCAACAGTGTTCGCTTAGGCGCTGTTTGAATTAGGGCGTAGTCCAGCAGCAGCAGATCTGGGCAACGGCGGAGTGCTACATCGTAGGCAAAGGCACCGGCCTCTGTATAGATATTGGAAAGGGCTGTCCAAGCAGCACAGGTGGCTGCTGATGTAGGAATGGTTACCACGGGCAAGTGAAGTTGATGCCCCAAAAGTTTAGCGGTATCTAGGGCTTTACCACCACCAATGCCGATAATCAGATCGCTGCTTTGGGCCTCTTGGCGGAGCTGGGCAAGGGTGGGTTCACTGCACTCACCATGGAATGTTCCCACGGTAAGGGTGAGATGATGGGAGCGGGCGATCGCCTGCCACTCCGGCTCAAGCTGTTGATACCGCCGCGGTGAAACCACTAAAAGGGGACGCCGCCCCAACTGCGCAATGGCTTCTCCTGCTTGGGAGACAATTGACCAACCGCGATAGATATGGGTAGGTGCAACACAAAGGGATGAAAACGAAGCAGCAGTCACAGGCCGTACAAACAATGATTATTTGATCCTCGGGCACAATAGAGCAGTTTTTGCTCTTGCCATAGAGATCTATCTTAATTACTTTTCTGCTGACTTTCCGTTTGTACGTACAGAATAATCAAAAACACCGTTGGCACGATGACAAACAGAGCCGTTGCCACTAAGCCGAAAGGATTGACTTCCATGGTATTTATCCCACAACGCTGAACTTTATTTTATCAATCCTTTGCCTCACTGCGGCGATTCCTCATCGCCAAGGTCGCACTCACAGACTGGGCAATTGTTTGGGCGGTGACAGGAGCAAGCAGAATCCCATTGCGATAGTGGCCAGTGGCCAGCCAAGTGTGGGCGTCTGTTTGTTCGATGATTGGTGCCGGGCGATCGCTAGGGCGAGGTCGCAGTCCCTGCCACTGTTGCGTCAGGGGCGCTGTTTGCAGAATCGGCCAAAGCTCAATGGCTCGTTCATGCAGTTGAGCGAGTGCTTGCGGATTCCCGGTTTGGGTGTTGAACTCGACAGTGGCACCCACCCAGACTCGTCCCCAAGGCAAGGGGACAAAGTGAATTCCTGCCGCTGTCATCACTGGCGTATTGACATAAGTCTCACAGGCAAATTCTAGGGCTTGACCGAGAACAGGTTGCACAGTGACAGGGGAATCGAGGGTTTGAGCAAGGGGCGTTGTCCCTAGACCCGCCGCCAAGATCAGGTATTCAGTTTCAAAGGAGGTCTGATCTAGGTTCAGAATCCACCCCCCTTGGGGCGATCGCTGGAGATGTCTGACAGGACTGTGATAAGCAAACCACACGCCACGCTGACGAGCCGCTTGCCGCAAAGCCTGAGTCAAGGGCTTTGGCGCCACTTGGCGATCGCCTGTTGCCCAGAGGGCGCCGTGAACAAGCCGAGTATTGATCAGTGGCAATTGACGCTCTACTTCTTCTGGAGAAAGCCACTGCACCCCTTGGGGAGCCTCTGCTTGTAGCCATGCTCGGGTGGCGATCGCCTCTGCTTCCGTGGTGCAGATTTCAATAATACCTTGGCGCTGGTAGGGAATCTTAACCCCTGTTTGTGCTTCCAGCTCCGGAATCAGGGTTTCATAACGCGCTAAACTGGCTTGCCGCAGTTGAAAATTACGTCCGCGTCGTCGCCGACTCAGGTGGACAATGAGCACACCCAGAGCCGCACCGGTGGCTTGCCAGTCCTCTTCTCCCTGCGCCTCAAGGACAAGAATCGGCGTTTGCGCAGGATCAAACGCCCGACTAAGTTCGTAGGCAATTGCCGAGCCAACGACTCCGGCACCCAGAATTGTTACTGTTGCATTTGCTGGCAGCACTGTCACAGTGTCGCGACCGTATTGACCAATTCCCAGTTTTCATTTTCGGCAATGGCGCGGCTCAAACGATCAAACCATTCAAAGCAGTGGTTATTTTTCTTCAGGGTCAGTTCTTTATTTTTAAGCACCAGATCAAACTTGGTGACATCACTTTGGGGCGTGGTTTTGTCAATGAGCACTTCAACCGTTACCAGTTGGGACATTGAAACCGTATCGAGCGCACTCTCCCGTGCGACAACATAATCATCCCCCACATGGGTCACTGTTAAATCGCAGGCTTCTAGAGTTTGCACCAGCTCTTCCTTTAGCCGTGCCCGAGGGAGTGCAATCGTAACAACACGAGCATATCGAGCCATAACCGCCAAGTGGTAAACTAGTAATTCGCGAACAATGGTTCTAGTGTAATCACAGAACAGATGGGGTGTCGTTACTGCTGATATTTTTACAAATCGACAGGGAATGAAGCGCTACCCCCATTGTAGGGTGCCCTGCAAAGGACTGGCAGGATGCCGCGATTATATCAAACCTTGCCTCTAAATCGCTGGATTCATGCATTCTTCTGCCCATCCTTACGCTGGTTTGTTTATTGTCCTAGAGGGGGGAGAGGGTGCCGGCAAAACCACCCAAATGGGGGCAATTGCTGCATGGCTAGAGGCAAGTGGCTGGCTGGCAAAATTACGAGCCTCTGACATTGATCCGCCCCTGCTCCTCACCCGTGAACCGGGGGGAACGCCCCTTGGCCAAGGCCTGCGCCAACTCCTCCTCCATAGCGATTTAGAGATTGATCCTATGGCGGAACTGCTCCTCTATGCCGCTGATCGCGCCCAACACGTGGCCACTGGCATCCGTCCGCAACTGCAACGGGGGGGTATTGTTCTATGCGATCGCTATACTGCTTCGACGATTGCCTACCAAGGATATGGGCGGGGACTGGACTTGCAGATGATTCAGCAAATTAACCAAATGGCCACGGGTGGACTGGCAGCAGATTTAATTCTCTGGTTAGATCTCCCCGTGAGGGTTGGCCTGGCCCGTACCCAGCAGCGGGGAACTGCGGATCGCTTGGAGCAGAATGCAGTGGCCTTTCATGAGCGGGTTCGTCAGGGATTTATGACACTGGCTCAGGAGGGGGGCGATCGCTGGCAGCGGATGGATGCCAATCAACCCCTCGATCAGGTGAGTGAAGCCATTCAAAATTGCCTAGCAGCTCATCTGCACCACTGGTTTGAGACCTTGAAGGAACGTTTGCGGCGGGGCGATCGCTAATTGCAAAAGCTCTAGTCCTTCCTGAAAAATTTGCTCAATGGGTAGCATCTGGCCAGCGGTGGTCATAAAGCGGTGATCTGGTGTTGCCCAAATGGTTGATCCATCCTCAAGTTGATATTCATATACGGGACGAAAACCCTGAAAGTGCCACTGGACAATGGGCTGGGTATATAGATGCCCTTGGGAATCAAGACTATACACCTGACAAGCCAGCCGTTCTTGCACTAAGCGGCGAATGGGCACAGCCCCATACTCCACCGTCATCACCGCCGTCTCGCCACTCAGACAGTATTCAGCAAAATCGAGCATCTGCTTAAAGAGTTCTTGGGCAACTGCACTGGGTACACCATTTTTGACCGCTCCTTCAATAAAGAGAGCCTCGTGTTTTTCCATCTCCTCTTTTTTCTTTTTGCCCATGGCGCGGCGCAGCAGGTCC
The DNA here is from genome assembly GCF_029335995.1 of Thermosynechococcus sp. Uc. Taxonomy (NCBI): domain Bacteria; kingdom Bacillati; phylum Cyanobacteriota; class Cyanophyceae; order Acaryochloridales; family Thermosynechococcaceae; genus Thermosynechococcus; species Thermosynechococcus sp. Uc. The sequence continues at coordinate 32,887 of NZ_JARJMS020000088.1, read as the reverse complement.
GCTTGACCTAGGGAATAGCCTGCCAAGTCCTGCGCCATCCGCATGATCTGCTCTTGATAACAAAGAACTCCGTAAGTCTCGCTCAATATAGGCTTCAAAAGCTCATGTTGGTATTGAATGGGTTCCCGCCCATGCTTGCGGTCAATGAATTTGGGGATCAGACCTGCATCCAAAGGACCCGGCCGATAGAGCGCCAGCACTGAAGAAATGTCCTCTAAATTGGAAGGCTTAAGTTCTCGGACAATTTGGCGCATCCCTGAAGATTCCAATTGGAAAATGCCCTCCAGTTTGCCTTCCGCCAAGAGTTGATACGTCTTGGCATCGTTGAGGGGTAATGCATCGAGATCAAGGGTTTTGCCGTGGTTTTTCTGGATCAATTCCTGCGTTTTTTGGATCATCGTTAGATTCTTCAGACCCAAAAAGTCCATTTTGAGAAGGCCAAGGGACTCTAGATCTTCCATGAAGTACTGGGTAATCACCGCACCATCGTTATTACGTTGCAGCGGCACCAGTTGATCTAGGGGTTCTGGGGCAATGACGACGCCAGCCGCATGGACGCCGTAGGTTTTGTTGGTGCCCTCAATGCGCATTGCCATATCAATCCAACGGCGCACAACTGGATCGCTGTCGTACTTTTCCTTAAACTCCGGCGAAGGCGTGTCCTCGGAGATCATCACTGCCAATTTGACCGGTTTGCCCCGCACCACCGGAATTAACTTTGCCATTTGATCCGCTTGTTTGTAGGGAATGTCCAGTACCCGTGCTGTATCCTTGAGCACTGCCTTTGAGGTCATGCGGTTGAAGGTGATGATTTGCGCTACGCGATCGCTCCCATATTTTTCGGTGACGTACTGGATTACTTCCTCACGGCGGTCAATACAGAAGTCCGTATCAATATCGGGCATTGACTTGCGCTCAGGGTTCAAAAACCGCTCAAACAGTAAGCCGTGGTGTACAGGATCAATATTGGTAATGCGCAGGGCATAGGCCACAAGGGAACCTGCTGCTGATCCCCGGCCTGGTCCGACGGGAATGTTGTGATCGCGGGCATATTTGATGTAGTCCCAAACCACCAGAAAATAGTTCGAGAACCCCATCTGTTGCAGCATTTTTAATTCATATTCCAGTCGCTGCCGATAGGTGGCATCTAACTGCCGGCGATCGCTGAGGTGAAATCGCTCCAATAACCCCTGCCACGCCACCTGCTCTAGATAGGTATCCGCCGTATGACCCGCAGGTACTGGAAACTCTGGACTTTGGGGTTCACGAAAGATGTTATAGGGTTCAATCTTGTTGGCCACTTCGAGGGTATTTGCCAAGGCCTCTTGAATGACCTCTTCGGGCAAGTGATCTCGAAACAGGCGCGCCATCTCAGCAGCGGATTTCAGGTACTCCGTACCGGTATAGCGCATCCGCTTGTCATCGGTGAGCAGCTTGTTGGTCTGGATACAGAGCAAGGCGTCGTGGGCTTCAACGTCATTACAGGAAATAAAGTGTGAATCATTGGTGGCAATAATTTTGATTTCCAACTCACGGCCAATGCGCACCAGTTCCACATTGACCACCCGATCCTCTTGACTGCCGTGGTCTTGAATCTCAAGGTAAAAATCCTCAGCGAAGGTTTCTTTGTACCACTGGGCAACACGGCGAGCTAAATCAGGTTTGCCCTGTAAAATGGCTTGGGGAATCTCGCCACCCAAACAAGCACTGGTAACAATCAGGCCTTCACGGTACTGCGCCAACAATTCTTTATTGATGCAGGGGCGAGCAAAAATTCCCTTGCCTTGAAAACCTTGAAGATGGGAAATGGTGGTGAGCTTGCATAGATTGTGGTAGCCTTGCTTGTTTTTGGCTAAGACCACTTGATGATAACGGGGCTGACGTTCCTGCTTAGTAATGTCCCCGTTAATCACATACATTTCATTGCCAATGATAGGCTTGAGGGGCTTGCCGCGGCACAACTTTAGCAGTTCAATGGCGCCATACATTACCCCATGATCCGTCAAGGCGATCGCCGGCATTCCCAATTCCATTGCCCGTGCCACTAAGTCGGGAAGTTGACTCGCCCCATCGAGGAGACTGTAATCACTGTGAATATGCAGACCGACAAAGGACATAGGCAATGGAGATTCCCCTTAGCAACCGGTGGAAAACTTAGGACAACTTAGGCAAGCTGTTGAGATAGGCTCTAAAGTCCGCTTCCGCCTCTCGGAAACCCTCTTGAGCCACGGTAATACTATCCAGCTCTGCCCCCTGATCAATCTTTAGAAAGTCATTGGTCAGAGCACGGGTCAAAGCCATCGGGGTCGCCTGATCCTTGGCCAAGAGGTTGCGGTTGAGAGCGCGCATATCCATCAACATTTCGCCGAGGGGGCCTCGCATAATATTGCGCGACTCTTGCCAATCTCCCTTGGCTATGCTGACCTCTAAATCAGCAAAGCGTTCAGCGTTTTTCTCAATGTCACTCCGGTAGTCTTGAATGCGAGTAATTTGCAGCTCAGTATAGGTAGGGGGCGGTGTCGTTGTGGCACTAGGACCGCCACAGCCAACTAAAATAATGGCAAGAACACTTAATAGGATTGAAATTAGGGAGTTTCGATTTAGGCGCAGCATAGAACCTCAGCAGTCAAAGGTGTCATTAAAATACGGTTCTATTCTGCCATGATCCCGCTGCGATCGCCCCTAGCGCAGCGAAGCTGCTCGCCCCCTTGGGGCAAATCTGAAGGGTAATCCTTGGCGTTGAGGGGATGCCCCCACACCACTGTTGCCTGATCGTAGATCACCATGCCCGGATTGGCGCCCTTGGGTTTTTGCACATACTTGCGGCGCGTATAAACCACGGGGACTTGGGCACTGGCGCGGGCTTGGCTATGGTAAGCTGCTAAATCCGCTGCGTATTGAATATCTTTGTCACTGGGCACCTCTCCCGCTTCAAGGCGGAGGATCACATGGCTGCCGGGAATTTCTTGGGTGTGAAACCACCAGTCGTAGGGACTGGCCACCCGAAACGTCAGATCGTCATTTTGGCGGTTGTTGCGCCCCACCAAAACAGTAAAGCCACTCGGTGTTGTGTAGCGGAGGAAAGGACTGGGGGTTGTGGGGGGGCGGTAGTAATCAGGAGCTGTCAGGTACCCCTGTTGAATTAGTTCGGCGTGAATCTCCTCAAGGACATCCAAGGAGGTGGCCGTAGCAAGGGTGGCCGCCACCTGGTCTAAATAGGCCAGTTCACTTTCTGCAGCCGTCAGCAGAGGGCTAATGTGCTGTTGGGCGCGTTTCAGTTTTTGCTGTTGCTTGTACAGCTCTTGAGCGGTTTGGATTGCGCTTTTTTCTGGAGAGAGGGCAATGGCAAGGCGTTCTTGGCTGACAAAGTCCGTCACAATCAGTTCGGTCATGCCGGGCTGCCACAAATGGGCATGGGCCATCAGTAGATCCGCAAGATAGCGCTGGCGATCGCCCCCGGCCGCAGCGGCCAATTGTTCTCGAAAGCCCTCAATCTTGGCAAGGAGTTTCTGGCGTTGGTTCTGTACCGCTTGATGTAACCGTTGCTGAAGTTGCCGTGTTTGCTGCTGCCGCAATTGTTCTTGGTAATAGGTGGCAAGGAGCTGATGGATGGTTATGGTCGGCGGCATCCGACTCCCCAGGGGGGGGATAACGCGATAGCCCGTTGGCGTGAGTTGAGGTACAAAATGCCCGCCTTCTAAACAATCCAGCCAGTGCCGCCAATGGTCAAACAGTTGCCGCCACGCTTCAGGAGTGAGGTCTGTAGTGTGGCTTTCTAGGGACACAGCGGCATCCATCAGGAGTTGCTGTACTAAGGCTGGACTGAGTCCTCGATAGGCCTTGAGGAGTTGCTGCCGCAGCAGTCCAGAGATCACGCTCACCTGTTGTTGCCACTGCTCAAAGGAAATTTCGCGACTGGGCAGGGCTGATGTCAGGGGGGGTGGGGGCACGTAGGGTTGACCGGTTAGAATCGGGCGCAAGCGCGATTGTTGGGCTTTGACTTGGTGGGCAGCGGTTACAATTTCGCCCTCCGCATTGACTAGGATGACGTTGCTGTACTTGCCCATGATCTCTGCATAGAGATACCACTGGGTTGCTTCCTGCGGACGGGGGGCAAATTCCAAAACAACGACGCGCTCCCACGGGTTGACCAACCCCACGCGCACAAGGGCAAGGCGATTGAGTTGGGCATGGAGTTGCTGGCTAAAGGTAAATGTGTCGGGTTGGCGCGGCGGCGGTGGTTCAAAGGCGATGCGTGCCGCCTGAGGATGCCAACTGAGGGTTAACCAACCCTGTTTTTTCAGGGTGCGTAGAGCCAAGGCAATCGTATGGCGATCGCGCTGATAAACTGTTTCTAACCGTGCCGGTAGCCAATGTTGGAGATCGGCACAAACAGCACGTAAGGTGGTCAAGTCAACGGGTTGCACCGTCTAAACTCCGCAACATTTTGAGAGCATCGGCATCAAGCTATACTAGTCTAGCCACTCTCTGGCCTATTGCCACCGCGTTTTCGTCATGGCACTTTCCCGTCAGTATCCCCCTTCCCTGCCGCTAGCTCAGCCTTGGCGACGGGCGATCGCCACAACCATTGACTTTATCTTGATCTGGCTGACGAGTGTTGTCGGTATCACGCCGGGCGCAGCCATTCAGTGGGGTCAAATTGCCGTCTTTGCTCTGGTCTGGTGGCTGTTGCGGGTGGCAATGGTCAATCGCAATCGGGGTCAAAGTCCCGGCCATTGGTTGATGAATGTGCGCCTTTTAGATCAGCGGCAGCGCACTCCGGATCTCCTTGCCCTCAGCAAGCGAGAACTGGTGATTGGCGTGGGGGCACTGTTGACCTTAGCAGGGGTGGAGTCCCATGGACCAAGTATGGCACTAATTATTTTGGCACTGCCCCTAGCTGTGGACTGTAGCTTGGCTTGGATTGATGAAGAGCACCGCACGCTTCACGATCGCTTGGGGGGGACAAAGGTTTATCGCTGTCGGCGGGGCTTTGCCCTTGATCGCAAACTCATCCAACTGGTGAGCAAAATCCGCAAAGATCTGCCATAATTAAAAATTGGCTCACTGGATGAATAGGCAAAACCATGGCTAAAGCAAAAGGCGCCAGAATTATTATTACCCTAGAGTGCACGGAATGTCGCACAAATCCGGCACAGCGATCGCCCGGCGTGTCTCGCTATACCACCACTAAGAATCGCCGCACCACCACAGGACGGTTAGAACTCAGAAAGTACTGCCGCTACTGCAACAAGCACACCATTCACAAAGAAATCAAGTAACTTAGAGGAGAACTATGGCATTTTATCGGCGCCGCGTTTCCCCCATTCCCCCCAACCAGCCCATCGACTACAAAGACGTGGATTTACTCCGCCGCTTTATTACCGAGCGCGGTAAAATTTTGCCGCGGCGGGTGACGGGTCTGACGGCTAAACAACAGCGGCAGCTCGCAGTCGCCATTAAGCGAGCACGGATTATGGCCCTGTTGCCCTTCTTGAATCTTGAAGGCTAAAACTTCGCGATCGCCCTTCATATTTAGAGCTTAAACGGGGTAAGTCTAGGCTTGCCCCTTTATTTTTGCTTGCCCTCCCTTACTCAATGTGCAAATATGAGAATGGTTATCATTCACCTGTTTGCCTATGCCCATTCGCCCTACTCTAAAGCCTTGGGGAGTTTTGGTCATTCTTGGTGTGTTTCTCGGCAGCTGTGCCCCCCAAGCCCAACGACCACAGGCACAAAAGGTAACCCAGCCAGAACCTGAGCTGATAATTGTGACGACCTTCTTGCCCATTACGGCTTTTACGAAAGCAGTTGCGGGCGATCGCGCCACCGTAGAGCAACTTTTACCCCATAACACGGGTCCCCATGATTTTCAAGCGCGGCCTGAAGATGTGCAGCGTCTGAGCACCGCAAGGGTCTTGGTTAAAAATGGCCTAGGGATGGAAACCTTTCTAGATAAACTCATCGAAAATGCTGCCAACCCTGATCTCAAGATTATTGATACCAGTGCGGGAGTGGCGACTATTGCCAGCAAACAGCAGGATCATGACCACAAACACGACCACGCTCACGATCAAGAGGATCACAACCACGGTGAATTCAACCCCCACATCTGGCTCGACCCTAAGCGCGCCATACAGCAAGTGAAAAATATTCGCGATGGTCTCACTGCTGTTGATCCTGATGGTGCAACAATTTACGAGAAAAACAGTGCGGCCTTTATTGAGAAATTACAGGCTCTCGATACACTGGCACGGGAAAAACTCACCCCCTTTGCCGGCAAAACATTTGTTGTTTACCACGATGTGGCTCCCTATTTTGCTGAAAGCTACAACTTGAAGACTACTTACCTTGTGGGCATCCCTTCGGTTAATCCTTCCCCAGACGATGTGAAGCGGGTGATGCAAGCGGTACAGCAAAGTGAATTAAAAACGCTCCTGACTGAACCAGGTCAAGAACAGGTCTTTGAGAGCCTAGCTAAGGATTTGGGGGTGCAAGTGAGTGTATTTGATCCCCTAGAGCGTGCTCCCTCTTTAGCAGATCTCACCCCTGCCTACTTCCTGCAAACCATGGAGCAAAATATCCGCAATCTAGCTGAGGCTTTTGGGGCGCAACAGCGCGCCTATCGTCATCCTGATTCAATTGCTGTGGTGGGATCATGGATGCGGGTGAACATACCCTTCGGGGCAGCGCTGTGAGTGAATACCTACTAGAGGTGGAAAATCTCTCGGTGCGGCGGGGCGATCGCTGGGTAGTGGAAGGGGTGTCTTTTACTCTGTTGCCCCGTATGAACATGGCGGTTATTGGTCCTAATGGTGCAGGCAAAAGTAGCTTGATCCAAGCCATTCTTGGCATTATCCCCTACCAGCGGGGACGAGTAACCCTCTTGGGACACGGCATGGCCTATCGTCGCCCCCTCCCCTATGTGCGCCAGCAGGTGGCCTACTTACCGCAAAACTTTCAGTGTGATCCGCGTATTCCCATCACTGTGGCGGAATTTGTCGGCTTAGGCTGGGGGAAACCCACGGGGCAGTGGCCTTGGCAGTACCGAAAGCAGCGCGATCGCGCCATCTTTGAAAGTCTCCAACGTCTGCACCTAGAGCATCTTGCGGCACAACCCATGAGTTCCCTTTCGGGGGGTGAAATCAAGCGTGCCCTCTTGGCCTATTGCTTAGTGCGACCCCGTCGTCTGTTGATTTTGGATGAGGCTCCAGCGGGTTTGGATCTTCACAGTGAGCAACAGTTCTACGATCTATTGGAGAACCTCAAAGCAAGTGAAGGTTGGGCGGTTCTCCAGATTTCCCATCACCTAGAGCGGGTAAGGGCAACCTGTGATCAAGTTCTGTATCTGAACCGCTCTGTCCAGGGGCTAGGAACCCCTGAGCGGGTGCTTCAACAGTTTGCTGCTTAAACTTGCTATTCTCTTGCAAAGAAATCGAGCAGGATTCGCTGATGGATCTTTCCCAAAGGGCGATCTTCCCCTAGGGTCTTGGCGTAGTGAACCCCCGCCACCACAGAACCATAGGGTACTAAGTCCATGCCCTGCCCTTCGTTGAGTATCAAGGTTTCCAATTCACAGGTTAAAGGGCCTGTGAAAATATAGCGATGCACTTGGGGATCACCGTACTCTCCAAAAAAGGTCAGGTGGGGTGGGAGGTAACCAATTTCCTCATAGACTTCCCGCTGCACACCGTCTATCGGTGCTTCTTCGGGTTCAAGGTGGCCACCAAAAAGTCCCCAGTGGCCGGGATAGAGAATATTGGGATTGTCATCCCGCAGTTGCATCAGAACGCGATCGCCTTGGTAAAGAATGGCAAGGGCAACGGGAACAATTGTTGTTGCTGGCATTGTCTTGCTAAATAGGTCTGTAGATCTACGGTACCCTAGAAGTCGCAATCTTAAAGTAAAATAAAAAGCATAGCCCCTAAAAAAGGTGGCAGGTTGCCAGAGCAAAGACAATCAACACGGCAATCCATGGTGAATTGGACGTAAGGGTACATTTTTAGAGAGGGTTGCCGTTGGCTTGAAGCCCAATCAAGATTGCTCACGCCTATAGCAAATTTTACGTTTTTACATCTTTTTTATAAGATTTTACAAATTGGTACATAATGGCACATTCTTAAGATTGTCTTAATATTTGTCTTGGGGCTCTCTGACCACTTGATTTGATTTCCTTTGTGGAGTTAATTGTCCTATGTTTTACCGTTTAGCCGAACAACACCGCCAGTTTGTTCGCGACTTAGTGCTGAATCTCCAAGCCCTAGCGATCGCCTTGGAAAATCAAGGCTACATGGCCTCTTGCTACACCTGTGGCGGTGAACTTAACAGTGCCTCCTTTATGGTCAGTTTGGCCGACAACCACTTAATTCGCTTTTTGGTCTCTGACTATGGGATCACTTGGACTGAAATGCGCGATGACCGCGAACTTATGAAACTAGAAGGGGCGGAAGCCATTAACCAACTCCAAGAACTGGCCAATCTGCTTAAGAAAGCCAGTGTTCCAGCAACGGTGTAACGATATAAGGATACAGCAGCCCCTTAAACCTTCCCCGTCATTGTGCTGGGGATCGAGCTTCAGTGCTAGCTTAAAAGTAGTGCATCTCAATGCTGCCTCTCTCACGTTGACCCCACCCTCGATGACTGAAGCATCTTTTCGTTGGCAACACCGGTATCTCAGCGTTAACCAAGTGCGCCTGCACTATGTCACCCAAGGCAGCGGTGAGTTGGTGATCTTGTTGCATGGCTTTCCAGAGTTTTGGTACTCTTGGCGATTTCAAATTCCCGTACTGGCTCGTTATTTCAAGGTTGTCGTGCCTGATTTGCGGGGCTACAATGACTCCGAAAAACCAGACCACGGCTATGATCTCGATACCCTTAGCCAAGATGTAACGGCACTAATCCAAGAACTGGGCTATGAACGAGCACATATTGTCGGCCATGATTGCGGCGGCCTGATTGCTTGGCACGTGGCAGCACGCTTTCCGCAGATGGTACAGCATTTAGCGGTCTTGAATACCCCACACCCCTACCGCGTGGGACTAGAACTCTGGCAGCAGTTGGAGCATTTTTGGCGCAATTGGCCACTGCTGGCCTGTCATATTCCCGGTTTGGCGGAGTACTGGCTAGGGCATCATCTGCGTAGTTTTTTGCAGGATCTCTTTCAACGCTACGCCATCCGCAAGGCTGCCTTTTCGGCAGAAACCGTCCAACTCTATCAAGCAGCACTGGAAAAAGCGGGGGCGATCGCTGCTGTTCTTAAAAGTTATCGCCATCTTTTTTCACCCCAGCAGTGGTGGCACCTACTACAACAACACACGGAAGCCATTACTAGCCCCACCCTTATTCTCTGGGGCGCGGATGATCCCCTCACCCAACCCAGCTTGGCCAACGGGATCGAAGCATGGCTCCATGCGCCGTGGCGGCTGAAATACCTGCCTGACTGTGGCCACTGGGCACAACAGGAAGTCCCTGGTCTAGTGAATCGCGAACTCCTTGCCTTTTTGCGGGCATAAAAAATCCCCCCACCGCTAGGCAGGGGGAAGGGAGTTGATCAATTAAACCAACTAGCTTAGGCCAGCCACTCCAGTACTGCTTCTTCCTTGGTATTGGTGCGGCGTTCGGGGGTTTCACGGGTAAACTTCATGTGAATAGCGCGGTTTTGTTCGCCATCTGCTGCCACTGCCAAGATCGGGAAGTCAATGAGGCCATCTTGGAAGGACATCTGGAAGCGGAAGGTGCCATCAGGATTCAGTTTGATGGGGCGCCCACCAATCGTGACGGTGGCATCTGGCTCCGTAGCGCCATAGACAATGAGTTCGGCGTCGGCCACTAACCAGAATTTGCGCGGACGAATTGGTGCTGCCGACGCTGAGAAACCAACGCCCGACATGGTCAGACCTGAAACCGTCGGCACAGCCCATAGCCCAACCCCAGACGGGAAGACATAGGAACTAATGGCCATTGCCGGCAACTGGGAGATGGAGCCGGGAACTTGGTGCATAGAGCCAAACAGGGAACCTGCCACTCGCTGTGCTTCTGCCCCTTCGGCCATGGCAAAAATGCCTTCGTAAATGGGACTGGGTTCGCCGCTGCTGGCCAAGGGTGCCCCCAGATCAAAGAGAGTTTTGCCCCGTAGATCCATGTCCCAATCCACTGTAATGAATTGATCCCAGACCCAATCGGAGGGGTAGGTGGGGGGAATATGAACGGGGGCAGAACGGGCTAGAACCAACCAGCGTCCATCGGCACAGCGGTAACCAATTTCCACCACATAGTCGCGATCGCTCACAGGAATCGGTAGATACCACTCCCGCGCCAACTCATCGCAGGGGTACTCCTGGACACTGTGGGGAATTTGATTGTCGAGGTTGATATTGGTGACATCGTAAAGCCGCAGAGCCAGTTGCTGACCCCCTTGCCGCCGCAGTTCTTCGCGGTGCTCGTTGGGCACATCCCAATAGGCGTAGGCCCACTGGGGATCGCGGGGCATCAAGACAATGCGGCTTTCACCATAGCCACCGGGCAAATCCCCGAGGCCTTCATCCACTGAGGCCAAAAGCACATCCTCTTGAGCAGGACCGAGGTCAAACTTTGCTGCTTCCACTTTTTCTTGCGACTCCAAGCTAGAGGGGACAGGTTGTACAGAAATGGTGGTGGTTGATCCGTTGGCTTGCGCCTGTTTTTCACGGATAGCAGCGAGGAGTTGATCTTTGCGCATACGGCTATAACGGGGTACTTGCAGTTCACTGGCGACGCGCCGTAACTGCCGCAATGTCATTTCTTCTAAAGGGGGGCGATCTTTCGGCATGGGTGCCTCCTTATCGTGGGTTGATAGACAGGGCTATCCTTTGCCCTTGATCTTTGGCAAAAAAGCTTTGGAGCGTCAAGGGAATTGCGACATTCCCCTAAGAGTTTATACACAATTTATCCCTTTGCGGAGATCAGATGTCAGGATTTTATAACATTGATGCAGTATGGGGATCACGATAGCGGTTTGTAATCCCTTTTGGTACCAGCGGCAAGGGAGTATAGTGAAAAAGGATGGATTCCTGCACTCTCCCTAGGAATTGTGCGACGTAACTGATACCCTGCCAACTGCTATGACGATCGCCCCTAGCCGCTCCCTCGCTGACCGTTGCCGTGCTGATTTTCCGATTTTGGCGCGACAGGTACACGATCGCCCCTTGATTTATTTTGACAATGCTGCCACTTCCCAGAAGCCCTTGGCGGTTCTCCATACCCTTGAGGACTACTACCGTCGCTACAACGCCAATGTCCATCGGGGCGTACACACCCTCAGTGCTGAGGCCACCACGGCTTACGAGGGGGCACGGGAGAAAGTGGCGCGTTTTGTCAATGCTGCCCATCCCGAGGAGATTGTCTATACCCGCAATGCCAGTGAAGCGATTAACCTTGTTGCCTACAGCTGGGGCATGAATAGCCTACGGGAAGGGGATGAAATCATCCTGACGGTGATGGAGCACCACAGCAATTTGATTCCGTGGCAGTTTGTTGCCCAGAAAACCGGTGCTCGCCTCAAGTTTGTGGAACTCACCCCAGAACAAACATTGAATCTGGAGCACTATGAAAGTCTGTTGAGCGATCGCACCCGATTGGTGGCTGTGGCTCATGTCTCAAACACGCTGGGGTGCCTCAACCCGATTCCGGAGATTGTCCGTCTTGCCCATGCTAAGGGGGCGCGGGTACTGGTGGATGCTTGCCAAAGTGTGCCTCATCTTCCCGTTGATGTGCAGCAGTTGGGCTGTGATTGGCTTGTGGCCTCTGGTCATAAAATGTGTGCACCCACAGGGATTGGTTTTCTCTGGGGACGCGCGGAGCTGCTGCGGCAAATGTCCCCTTTTTTGGGTGGTGGCGAAATGATTGCCGATGTCTTTCTCGACCATGCCACCTATGCCGATATTCCCCATAAGTTTGAGGCGGGAACGCCCGCCATTGCTGAGGCGATCGCCCTGGGTGCAGCGGTAGATTACCTTAACCAGTGGGGGATGGAGCACATCCATGCCTATGAACAGGAACTCACGGCCTATCTCTTTGAACGCCTCCAAGAGCTTCCCAGCGTCACAGTGTATGGCCCAAAGTCGGGCGATCGCGCTGCTTTGGCCAGCTTTACCGTTGGTGAGATTCACCCCCATGATCTTTCGACCATTCTTGATCAGGCGGGGATTGCCATCCGAGCGGGACATCACTGCACACAGCCTTTGCACCGCCATTTAGGGGTTCAATCCACGGCACGGGCAAGCCTCTATTTCTACAACACCCGCGCTGAAATTGATCAGTTTATTACTGCCCTTGGGGAAGCGATTGACTTCTTTAGTGATGTCTTTGCCTAGAGCTTGAGGCTGAGGAGTTCACTGGCTTGGGCGTGAAAACCGGCATCAGTGAGGGCAACTCGGGCGCGATCGGCATCCTCAACTCGAAATTGCGGCCCTAGGCGAACGTACTGGGCGTGGTAACCGTCGGTTACTTTGACCACCACCGGTACCTTGGGCATCTCTCCCACCTGTTGTTTGAGCACCTCCGAGAGACGATTTTGGGCTTGAATGTCCCCTGCCTGTTCCACGGGTAAATCCACCAGCACTAGTTTCACCTCTTCAAGGGGTTCAGCATCTTCAATCAGCAGTTGGGGGCGATCGTCGCGCATCTCTAGAGTTCCCCACAGCAACAGGCGCTGATCAGACTGCAATTGTCTATGAATGCGCTCGTAGGCTTTAGGAAAAACCACTGCTTCTGCCTGACCCGTGAGGTCTTCCAATTGGAGAATGGCCATCCGCTCACCGCGCTTGGTGGTAATGGGTTTGAGTGCAGTCAGTAGGGCAATCACACTCACCATTCCTTGACTCGTGTGCTGTTCCAGATCCGCCAAGCTAATGGGGGCAATCATAGCCGCTGGTCGGTGAATATCCTTAAGGGGATGGTTCGACACATAAAATCCCAGCAGCTCTTTCTCGTAGCGGAGCTTTTCCGCATCTGGTAAATCATCAACCGGCGGTGCACTGGGCGCTGGATCATCACCCGCCAACATATCGAAGAGAGTCACTTGCCCCACCGCCCGATCTTTGGCGCGCGCCTGTGCCCACTCCAGCACAAGGGGCAGATCCTGCATCAGTTGGTTGCGGTTGCGCTGGGGATGGAGACTGTCCATGGCACCACAGGCAATTAGGGATTCAAGGGCACGACGGTTGAGAATGCGACTATCCGTAATCCGTTTACAAAAATCCGCCAAACTTTGAAAATCGCCCTCCTCTGCCCGTGCCTGTAAAATAGCCTCAATCATCCCCTGACCCACATTGCGCACCGCCGACAGACCAAAAAGAATTTTGTTCCCCACTGGCGTAAAGTCAATATCCGAGCGATTCACATCGGGGGGCAGCACCTCAATCCCCATGCTGAGGCAGGTGGCAATATAGCGTTGTACCTTGTCTTGGTCGCCACTGTTGGCCGTCAGCAACGCCGCCATATACTCCACAGGAAAGTTGGCTTTGAGAAAGGCTGTTTGGTATGTCACATAGCCATAGGCTGTGGAGTGAGACTTGTTAAAGCAATTGGCGGCGATCGCTCCATTGACCAAGAGAAAATTGTGATCTCCGGCCAAACCAATGTCATAGACCGCTTGCCAACCCACTAGGCGCCGGCCAACAATCTTCACGTTTCAGTTGTCCCCACACTGCGCTTTTTATTCTAATCGTCGTACGGTGTCGCAAGCAGGAATGCGCACATCCCGCAATGGCATCCTCCTCAAACACTGGTAGTGAGCCGTCAACCAATCGGGGGTTTGCACACCAATACTCGCTAGGGCGGCCACAGTGGGAAAAGGCCACAGCCGCTCAAAGATGACTTCTCCTTGCCAGTCAAATTGCAGAAAATAGCAGCCCACGGGTGCTTGCAACTGATCTAACAGTCGTCGTCCGAGGGCATAGAGAGTTTGGCGCTGGCGATCGCTAGCATGGATTGGTAACTGCCATGCCCCTTCAATGCAGCCAATAATTTCGCCAAAGAGCGTCCCTTTTGCTGTTTGCGCCAGTGGTAACTGATAGAGACCTCCTGTCCCTGTCCGTATCCCCCACTGACCAACCAAGGAACTCAAAGATAGAGACTGCTGCCAAAGGTCGGGGGTCAAGGGTGCCCACTGGGTGAGGCTATAGTCAAGCACTCCAGGCTGCGGAATAACCTTGATCGCAGCATCAAGAGGACAAACCGCAATTTCGGCACTGCCCTGACACTGTTGCAGCAGTGGCACTACTTGCGTCACTACTTGATCAGCAGACAGCTCTGCCCCCGTCGGCTGCGCCGCACACCAAATCCGGATTTTCAATCCTCCCATCCTCCTGCTACGAAGGCGGCCAACCAGCGATCCTTGAGCGCGGTGTACTGTGCTACCTGCAAGAGAATCGCCTCCGTCAAACTCTCATTGTAGGTATGGGCGGTTCAATTGCGATCGTCCACCATTTGCAATGCTCAGCGGGTGTCCTTTCAAGTAAGTCGGCCAAGAACCAAGCCAGCACAGATCACTCCTTTGCTGAGGCAATGTCGAATCCTTTGCGTTCCCGTAGATATAGCTGTGCTGCTTTCCAGAGAGCCTCTAGAGTAGAGTCAAATCGCTAAATGGCGGTATCACAATGGTATTTGTCGGCCCACTGAGGAGCAGTTCCTGCAAACTGGCCAGCGCCCTTTGCCCAACCACGAATCCTTCCCTGAGCTAATTTACGCAATTCCCGCTGCAAGGACTCCGATCGCAAGGCGGCGGACACTGCTAATCCATCTACCACCTCTAGGTCAGAGCTTTAGCGGAGGGTGCCGCGGACAGCGCGTAGACCTTGAGGGGAAGCTCTGTGAAAAAGTCCTCTAGTATATTTTTGAGTTCCCACGGATCTTCACCGGCGGCAGTCAAGCTTTAATTTAATTCCTAGCCACCTAGGTATTAAAGCTGGGAATCAGGCCAACGCGAGCTGGTTGTAATGAGGGAAATCCCTGCTGCTGCTGACGGGCTTGGGCGGCCAAAAGGACTTGCAAATTGCGCAGTTCGGCACGCAGTTGGGCGTTTTCTTTTTCAAGGCTTTCAATCTTAAGATTGACTTGACTGAGCCGCTCACTAAATTTTTGCCGATAAACTTCAGGCATTTCTTGAATGACGCGCTCTAGCATCTGGTTGCGATCGCTCAATTCAATCACTTGAGCTTTCAAGTCATTCATTTGCGCTTCGCGGCTTTGTGCCTGCTGCTGGTAGGCAAGAATCTGCTCCTGATAGGCCGTGATTTGTGCTTCCACCTGTTGCACCTGTGCCTGCAATAACTTCAGGGCTTCGGCATGGGCGGCCTCGGCTTTGCGAGCTTGGTAAAAACGCACAAATAACTCAGGATGCTGCACCATGAGTTGATAGAGTTCCTCTGAGAGTTGCTGCACGAGTTGATCTCGTACTAGGAGTTCATCGGCTAAGTTGAAGGAAGTATCGTTCACGGCGGCTACTCTCCAAGGGACTGTGCTGTGGCAAATTCTACGCTGCTTCTGATCCGCTCATGCAAGATTTGGAATTTTCCACCTACCATCAACCGGTGCTGGCAACTGCAGTTGTTGAGGCTCTCCAACCCAAGGCCGGGGGGCTGTACTTGGATGCAACGGTAGGCGGGGGTGGACACACAGCGCTTTTATTACGGGCGGAGCCGACCTGTCGCGTACTGGCAATTGATCAAGACCCAATGGCCTTAGCAGCGGCTCAGGAGTTCCTTGCCCCCTTTGGCGATCGCGTCCAGTTTTGGCAAGGCAACTTTGCCGATCTGGTTGTGGCTGAGCCAATGTTTGACGGCATTCTCGCCGATTTGGGAGTCAGTTCTGCCCAGTTGGATTGCCCAGAGCGGGGCTTTAGTTTTCGCTTTGATGCCCCCCTCGATATGCGCATGAATCCCCATAACCCTTTGACAGCTGCAACGGTAGTCAACCACTACAGTGAGCGAGAACTGGCGGATATTTTCTATAAGTATGGAGAAGAACGATTTGCCCGCCGCATTGCCCGCCAAATTGTTGCCCGTCGTCCCCTTGGAACCACCCAAGAACTGGCGCAGTTGGTTGCCCACTGCCTCAAAGCTTCTCCCCGGCAACGCATTCATCCCGCCACGCGGGTTTTTCAGGCTTTGCGGATCTATGTCAACCAAGAGCTAGCAGTGCTTGACCAATTTTTGGCGCGATCGCCCCACTGGTTAAAGCCCGCAGGACGCATTGCCGTTATTAGTTTCCATAGCCTAGAGGATCGCCGGGTCAAGCAGGCGTGGCGCGCCAATCCTCTCCTAGAGGTTGTGACTCGTAAACCAATTGTGGCGGATGCGGCGGAAGTAAGCCTCAACCCGCGATCGCGCTCAGCAAAGCTACGAATTGCGACGCGTGCTTTTGCATGAATTGCCTGCATGATGGTTTATTTATGGGTATCTTTACAGTGGGTCATAATCTTTTAGGGTAATAAATTGCTGAGGAGTGCTGGAGTCTATGGTTGCTGCCCCTAAATTCAAATCCCGATTGATTCCCCAATCATCGCCAGCTCTGACGGAAATTCGGCCACTCCCCAGGCCACAGATGCCCCTTTGGCAGAAAACTTTGCTGGGGATTCAATGGGTTTCTGGGGTGGCGGCCAGCGGTGTCCTCGTGGCCGTGCTTCCTCTCTATGGTTGGTCAGCCCTCTGTGAACAGCAGTGGAGTCAGGCCTATGACCGCTTGGAAACCCTAAAACGGCAAGAGCGAGAGCTACTCGTGAGCAATGAAACCCTACGCTATCGAGTGACGCAGCAAGTGCAGCGCGCGCCCCAAGGTCTTGTGCCCCAAACGCCGCAACATATTCTTTTTGTGCCCAATGAGGGCAAGATTGCCGCCAAAACAGATTTTGAGCGGCCACCTGTAATGACCCCACCTCAGCGCACCGTCAATTACTGACCGGTATGAGAACAGCTCGCCCCCAAAACCAATCCTTGCCCCCCCTGCGGGTTGGCCTGATCTTCGGCTTTTTACTCCTAGTGATGGGGGGCGTGGTTGCCCGCCTAGTTTATTTGCAAGTGGTGCAGGGAGAAACCTTAGCGGCACGGGCACAGCAACAACAACGGCGCTACACCCCGCCAACCTTGGCACGCTACCCAATTACCGATCGCCGGCAGATGGTTGTTGCCCTAGATCGGCCAGTGTTTACCCTTTTTGCCCATCCGATTCAATTCAAAGTGGAGCGACCAGCGATCGCCCGCGATCTAGCTCCTTTACTCAAGCAATCTCCAGAGCAACTGTTGGCCAAATTCAGCACCTATCCTACAGGCGTCCCCATAGCCTACGACATTGACGAGGAAACTGCTGCCAAAATTCGCGCCCTCAACTACGATGGCCTAGAACTCAACCAAGCGTGGCAGCGCATTTATCCCCAACAGGACCTCATGGCGGGCATTGTCGGCTATGTGGATCGAGAGCATCAAGGCCAAGCGGGGATTGAGTTTAGCCAAAACGAGTTTTTACAGGTTCGCAGTAGCCGTCAACTTCTCTCGATGAATGCCTTGGGTCAGTGGTTACCGGCTCTTGCCTCTGCGGATCCACGCGCTTTGAGTCAGGGGTACCATGTGCGCCTTACGATTGATAGTCGTTTGCAACAAACGGCACGTCAAGCCCTGCAACAGCAGTTGCGCAAATTTAATGCCAAACGGGGCACGGTCATTGTCCTAGAAGTGAAAACTGGGGCACTGCGGGCATTGGTCTCAGAGCCTTCCTACGATCCCAATTATTACTATCGTGCTGATCCAGCCCTGTTTCGCAACTGGGCGGTGTCGGATCTCTATGAGCCGGGATCAACCTTTAAGCCCATCAATGTTGCGATTGCCCTTGAACTCAATGCTATTACCCCTGATACGGTGCTGCCTGATGAGGGTCGGATCACGGTGGGGGGCTGGCCCATTCAAAACAGTGATTTTAGCGAACGGGGTGGCCGGGGTGCCCTCAGTATTGCCCAAATTCTTGCCTATTCCAGTAATGTGGCCATGGTGCACATGATGAGCCGCATTCCAGCCCGCCACTACTATCGCTACTTGCATCGCTTGGGACTGGCCAAGAAGGTGGGCAGTGATCTCCCCTTTGAAACCGCTGGCCAATTAAAGCCTCCAGAACAATTTATTAATTACCCCATTGAACCGGCAACGACGGCCTTTGGCCAAGGGTTTTCCCTGACACCTCTACATCTAGTGCAACTGCTAGGAGCGATCGCCAATGGGGGGGAGATGGTCACTCCCCATGTCATTGATGGCCTCTACGATGAAAATGGCCAACTGCAAAAACGCCTTGAACAACGTCCCCCTCGGCGGGTTTTTTCGCAGCGCACCAGTCAGGCGGTAATCAAAATGCTCGGAGAAGTCGTGCGCTCTGGCACCGGTAAGACGGCACAGATTCCCGGCTATCGCTTGGGGGGCAAAACGGGTACAGCGCAAAAGGCAATTGGCGGTACCTATAGCAATTTGCGTATTACCAGCTTTGTTGCTGTTTTTCCCCTAGAACAGCCGCAGTACGTGATTTTGGCGGTGGTGGATGAACCCAAGGGGGATGATGCCTACGGCTCAACAGTGGCGATTCCAATTGTGCGGGCGGTTACAGAGTCACTGATTACGATTGAGGGGATTCCCCCCTCACATCCAGAGGAATTGCGGCACGTCGCTGCACCCGCTTCGGTGTCACAATAGGGAAAAACAGTGCAAAAGGACGGTATGATTCAACGGTTTTTTGCCACAACGTTGGCTATTCTTGTGGTTTTGCTGGGGGGGTGTTCAGCCACCAGTGGACTCCAAGCCTATGTCGATAGCTACGATGGTTATCAATTTCTCTACCCGCGCGGCTGGGTACAGGTACAGGCTAAAGACCCCGTGGATGTGGTCTTTCACGATATTATCGAAACGACAGAAAACGTCAGCGTTGTTGTTAATACTGTGTCGAGCACAAAGTCCCTTGAGGAATTGGGGTCGCCAGAGGAGGTGGGCGATCGCCTGCTGCGGAATATCATTGCCCCCAGTGAAAGCGGACGCAGTTCTGCCCTAATTTCCGCTAGTTCCCAAAAGGCTGATGATAAGACCTACTATATTCTGGAGTATGCTGTCACCCTGCCGGGGGATAGGGAGAATGCTCAGCAGCGGCACAATTTGTCGAGTATTGTTGTGAGCCGAGGCAAGGTCTATACCTTGAGTGTGTCAGCTCCAGAAGAACGCTGGCCAAAGGTGGAAGACCAATTTAAGACCATCGTGTCCTCGTTTACCGTATATTAAAATTAAAAAAAGAATCGGGGAGTTAGCTCAGTTGGTAGAGCGTCGCGATCGCACCGCGAAGGTCAGGGATTCGAGTTCCCTACTCTCCATACCTTTATTCCATTATTTTTTAACCAATAACCGCTGGAGTTCCTCTTGGCGATAGGCATTGAGCCAGTGAGGAAGGGTGAACTCGTTGCGATGGAGCCACTGGGCAATTTAGGGGCGGCTGTGGACAAGCCCTTTCAATCCTTGGCTCCCTCAGGGAGGGTAGCACCTCTGTCACAAGTCCCCTTTTGATTTTTTTGATGTTAGCGAAGTCCTTGGGTTGGAAACATGACGGGAATATTGGGATTGACCCAGACTTGACAGTTGAGGTCGGTACTGGGTGGCAAAAACGGAATTGGGTTGCCTGCGGCAGCGGTGACTTCTGGCAGATATTCAAAGGGTAGGGCATCAAATTGACAGGTGTAGGCGCCATAAATCATCTGTCGGCAATCGCCTGAAAGGCGCGCTACGCGATCGCACAGGATCAACTGATAGCCAAAGCTACGACTGGCATTGCCCAACTGATTGATTAGGGCAAAACGCTGTAAGTAGGACAGGCGTCCCCAAGCCGCGGCAGAGACAAAGGCTTCCACTCTGCCCCCTGGTCTCCCTATTGCTGGAAAGGCCTGCCAGCGTTGAATGACTTCGTTACCCAACTGCTGCACTGCCCACCACAGACTGGGTACCGTTAAGCCCACTGCTGAGGGTTGCTCGCTGACCACAACTTGTTTTTCATTGACGGGCATGGCAATCGCCGCTGCAACCGCTAGGGGTAAGTCTTCTGTAGGAGTATTGGCAGCCGCTTTGAGGGGAGGCAACATCAACAGCGCGATCGCCCCCACTGCACTCAACCATCGGCCACTGAACTGAGGAGGGGATAGCGTTCTCATTGGTCTTGAGTGATGAAGGAGAGGACACCATTGCACCATACCAATGTAAATCTAGCTATGAATGGGTGAATCTGCTGCTACTTCCTGCTTCCCCGAGGCGGTTTCACCACCATCGCAGTGGCAGCTAGCGCCTACCTCACCACAGGCTTGCTGTCTTACAAGTGCAGCCCAGCCTTGAGTACATCGAGGAGACTATTTCCCCCCCAAGCAAGGGCAACAAGAATTGAGGTGGTCACGGCTAAGCCAATCAGAGAAATGACTACCCCTGCCAGACTAATTAAGCCATCCTCATCCAAAAGACCAAAGCCAATCGTAAAAATGCCCATGGCTGGAATAGTGTTCGTGCCGGGAATGGGCAAAATCATTGAGATCGCCATTAGCGACACCGCAACTCCTAAACCCAAACGTCCACCTCGGGTGGCGCAAATGGGGCGCAAGCGGGGACGGGAGATCAATTCAATCCGTCGCAGCCAAGGCAAAGCTGTGCGCACAATCTTTTGAATCTGGGATCGCGGCATCGTGCGCTTGAGCAGCCGGGGGGGCAACCAAGGGGTTGAGGCACCTACAAGCAATTGCCAGCCCAACAGTAGCAGCACAATGCCAAAGGGGGTGGAGTAACCGGGAGCTGGAATGGGCAGCGCCGACGGCAACGAAAGAACGGCCAACAAAAAGCCGAAGGTTCGCTCTGCAGCCAACTGAAGAATATCCCCTAAGGACACCAGTTGCTGCGTTAAAACCTCTCCATCGCTGGGGGTGGGCACAGGACTCAAAAAGGCACGTTCGAGGTCAGTGGACAGTTTTGCCATAAAAATTAATTAAAAATTAAGAAAGCGTGGAAATGTTGCCACTGCTAGGATACGCTAGAGTGATTGTAAGTTATGCCGAATACAGTTGACAGGCGCTCCTCAGGCCGCGAGCAAACTGAAGAAATGGCAACCCCATCTGACTTACCGACAGAGTTGCACTTGATCACCCCCCGGCGAGCGCTGGGAAAGATTTATCTCGACTGGACACCCCAACCCGGCTGCCATGTGGATCATGAAGGGGAAACCTACACGGTGTTAGAACGCCGTCATCGCTACTGCTTTCGTGGTGGACGCTATCAACTGGAAAAAATCGCCCTCTATGTGCAGCCCAGTGACACCACTAGCGATCGCCGGCTGGTCAATGGCCGGTGGGTAATTGGAGACCCTTCCTGTCGCTGGAATGCCCTTTCACCTTTGTTGCGCTGTGCTGTGAACCCCCAAGGCTCCTGCCCAGACTGTTTAGATTACCAGTCGCGAGAGCCTTAAAAAGCCCCTCCCTAGGAGGAGCATCGGGGGGTAGAGCGAGCCAAAAACAGTTCGCCTACTGCACAGGAGGCGTCATATAGGATGTTTCCGGTAGGACAACTTTCACAGGTTCAACGTGCCAGATGTCTTGGCAGTACTCGCGAATGGCGCGATCGCTAGAAAATTTGCCCATCCGTGCCACATTGAGAATAGACATTTTTGTCCATTGGGCTTGATCTTGATAGACCTGAAGCGCGTGTTGATGGCAGTCCACGTAGCTTTGGTAGTCTGCCAAGAGGCAATAGCGATCGTTTTGCCAGAGGTGTTCAACAAGCGGACGAAAGAGTTCTGTATCCCCATGGGAAAAATAGCCAGAACCAATTAGGTCAAGGACTCGCTTCAGCATTGGGTTACCATTGGCAAACTCCCACGGACGGTAGCCGTTGCGCCACAATTCCTGTAATTGCTCCACCGTGTGGCCGAAGAGGAAGAAATTTTCTGCCCCCACCTCTTCGCGAATCTCCACGTTGGCACCATCGAGGGTACCAATTGTCAACGCCCCATTGAGAGCAAACTTCATATTCCCTGTGCCTGAGGCCTCATAGCCCGCTGTGGAAATTTGCTGCGAGAGATCCGCTGCTGGATAGACCCGCTGTCCTAAAGTCACATTGTAATCGGGTAAAAATACCACCTTCAGGCGATCGCGCACCGCTGGATCACGGTTAATCACATCGGCCACTGAGTTAATGAGCTTGATGATCAGCTTGGCCATGTAGTAGCCCGGTGCCGCCTTACCGCCAAAAATAAATGTTTGGGGCACCATGTCCAGCTGGGGATTGTCCTTCAGCATCTGGTAAAGCGTAATCACGTTGAGGACGCAGAGGTGCTGCCGCTTGTATTCGTGGATGCGCTTCACCAAAATCGAGAAGAGAGAATGGGGGTTGACCGTTACCCCGACGCGATTGCTGATATATTCCGCAAGGCGTTCTTTGTTTTTATATTTTACCGCTCGCCACTGCGCAGTAAATTCAGCATCCTCTGCCCAGGGTTCCAATTGTCGCAATTGCTCCAAATGCTTGACCCAATCTTCACCAATGCGCTCGGTAATTATACGGGTTAATCCCGGATTGCTGAGCACTATCCAGCGGCGGGGGGTAACGCCATTGGTTTTATTGGAAAATTTCTCCGGCGTTAGCTCGTAGAAATCCTTGAGCACCGTTTGTTTCAAGAGTTCTGAGTGCAGTGCCGCCACCCCATTGATGGCATGACTCCCCACTGCTGCCAAGTGTGCCATGCGCACATAGCGACAGCCACTTTCATCAATAATTGACAGCCGCCGCAGGCGATCGTTATCCCCCGGATATTGTAGGCGCACTTGATCGAGGAAGCGTTGGTTAATTTCGTAGATGATTTGCAAGTGGCGGGGCAGCAGTGAGCCAAAAAGATCTAACGGCCATTTTTCCAATGCCTCCGGCAAGAGGGTGTGGTTTGTGTAGGCAAAGGTCTTGCAGGTAATGTCCCACGCCTGATCCCAAGGCATGAGATGCTCATCCACCAATAGGCGCATCAGTTCAGCCACGGAAATGGCTGGATGGGTATCGTTCAACTGGACAGTGAACTTCTCATGGAAGCGACTGAGATCGTTATTTCCCAATTGCTTGTAAAGGCGAATCATGTCCTGCAGGGCACAGGAGCAGAAGAAATATTGCTGCATCAGCCGTAGTTCTTTGCCCTGCAATTGCTCATCGTTGGGGTAGAGCACCTTGGTGATGTTTTCTGAGGCAATTTTTTGATTGACGGCACCGTAGTAATCGCCGGTGTTAAAGGCCTGAAAGTCAAAGGACTCTACTGCCTCTGCCCGCCATAGACGCAGCAGATTGGCGGTATTGACCTTGTAGCCCAAGATGGGTGTGTCATAGGCCATGCCCTGAATTACTTGGTGGGGTTCCCAGACCACGCGATAGCGTCCCTGATCGTCAGTGTAGCTGTAGGTATGCCCGCCAAATTTCACTTGCAGGATTAACTCTGGACGGGGAATTTCCCAAGGGTTGCCGTAGCGTAGCCACTTATCCGTAATCTCAACTTGCCAACCATCGCGAATTTCTTGGTCAAAGATGCCATATTCGTAGCGAATGCCGTAGCCAATGGCGGGAATTTCCAACGTGGCAAGGGAATCCATATAACAGGCAGCCAAGCGCCCTAGCCCCCCATTCCCCAGGCCAGGCTCCTCTTCCTGATTCAGGAGTTCCTCGAGATTCAACCCTGTTTGGCGTACAGCTTCCTCCACCGCCTCATAGAGTCCGAGGTTAACTAGGTTATTGCCAAGGTGCGGCCCTAGCAAAAATTCGGCTGAGAGATAGCAAACGGTGCGACTTTCTTGATCGCGATAAGTTTTCGCGGAATTCAGCCAGCGCAACAGCAGGCGATCGCGTACGGTGTAGGCCAATGCCAAATAGTAATCATTTTTCGTCGCCACTTCGGGAAATCGGCCCTGGATAAAGAAGAGATTATCCATAAAGGCGCGGCGCAGGGTTTCAATACTCGTACCGGTGCGGTCGTCTTCCGTCAGCACCGCGGGACAACCGGGCGGAATGAGACTGGTCATTGGAGAAATCCTCGCAAAGAATTAACGCGATATAATCAGCCCTTCCCTTCTGTTTTACCGCGATTGCTAAAGATTCCCTGCGAAGTACAGAATCTTTTTACTAGCAAAGGGGGCAAGCCTTTCCCTATGTTATTGACCTTGGGGAAACACTTGACAAGTGAGTTCTTCCTCAGCTTCTAAGGGGTCAGGTGGAGGGGGACTGTCAAGGGTAGCGTCTGGGGCTTGGCTTTGTTGATAGCGTTGATAGAGTGTACTCAGAAGTTTGATCAGGCGATCGCCCCCACTGGCATAGAGGGGATCATCCGGCAAACGCGCCAAAGCACTAGTCATCTGCATCTGTAGGAGCTCTAGATCACCATAGCGGCGAGTCAGACGTTGCAGTAAATCAATGAGGGTAAACCGCTCTAGACTTTGGGGATGAACCGGCTTAGGGGTCAACAGGGCAGCCACGAGGAGTTTCATGTGCAAGGGGGTACAGTAACGAGTCACTTCTAAGCGCAACTCGTAGAGTTCTGCAGTGCTGAGGGTTGGTGCCTCAATGGTCAGTGTTGTTGTAGGGGATTGAGTGTAGAGGGGCACCAAAATTTGCAGCAGTGCTGCTGAGAGAACCTGATAGGCATGTGCTTTATTGAGACTATTGACAATGGCAGTTAGGCGCTGTCCTAAGAGGGTGGGGGTTTTCAGTTGTTCAAGGATTTGGATGAGTGCCTGTTCCACATCGCTGAGGGTCCACGACGGCGCCTGGGTCGGCCACTGATTCTGCTGAAGAGCATACAGTAGCTTAAAAAGGCGGCTGTGCTGGGGGTGCTGGAGGATTTGTTGGGCAGCGGTGGCAGTCGTAGAAGTGGTTGGGGTCACAGGTTTGCTAAAGATCCCTCAGCGGGTATTTTAGCAATTTCCCTCGGCTGCAATCAATTAATTGCAATTTAAGGGAGATTGTCAAAGCCTCTGCTAGCATTGGGGGAGTCTAGGAGTGACAGAATTGGTGTGAAAGAGCTTTTTCGTAGCCTTCAGCAGCATCTCAATGAGATAGTTGTCGGTCAAGGGGCGATCGCCCAAGGGTTAATTGTGGCGCTCCTCGCCGAAGGCCATGTCATCCTTGAGGGGGTGCCGGGAACCGCCAAAACCCTTCTTGTGAAGCTGCTCGCTCGTCTTATTGCAGCGGAATTTCGCCGTATCCAACTCACGCCCGATGTCCTCCCCGCTGATATTCTCGGTACCAGTATCTTTGACTTTAATAGTCGCACATTTCGCCTGCGCAAGGGGCCAATTTTTACTCAAGTGCTGCTGGCGGATGAAATTAACCGCACCCCCCCCAAAACCCAAGCAGCTCTCCTAGAAGCTATGGAAGAACGGCAGGTGACCCTAGACGGCACCACCCTTCCCCTCTCCGGTTTATTTTGGACAGTGGCCACCCAAAACCCCCTAGAGTTTGAAGGCACTTATCCGCTGCCGGAAGCCCAACTCGATCGCTTCCTATTCAAATTAGTAGTGCCCTACCCGGAGGCGGCCTCCGAACGGCAAATGCTCGAGAATGTCCTTGCGGGGTTTGAAGCTCGGGATCTCGATCAACTGAATGTGAAGCCATTGATTACGGTTGAGCAAGTTTTGGCGGCACGGCAACAAGTGCGGCAAGTCCATGTGGAGCCTGCAGTGCTCGATTACCTGTTGGCCTTGGTGCAGGCCAGTCGTCAACATCCAGAACTGCTGTTGGGGGCTTCCCCACGAGCGGCGATCGGCTGGTTACGTGCCACTCAAGCACAGGCCTGGTTAGAGGATCGCACCTACGTTACCCCTGAAGATGTAAAGGCGATCGCCACCCCACTGCTGCAACACCGTTTGATTCTCAAGCCCGAAGCTCAGTTAGACGGCATCACAATTTCCCAAGTCATCCAAGGTATTCTCGCTAAAGTTGCTGTCCCTCGATGAAAGCACCTGCTAGTTACCAGTTTGGTCGCCATCGCCCCCGCTGGGTTCCCACCGTGCGTTTCTATGGCCTGTTGCTCCTAGGGATACTCTTTGCTTTCCTGCCAGCAGAACTGTGGCCAATCGCCGACGTGGTTCCCCCAGGAGTACTGCAGGAACGGTTGCGCTATTGGTCTTTGGGGTTAGGACTGGTGCTGATGGTGCTGTACGATCTGGTGCTTTTCGGCGTGTCTGTGTGGGACTACATCCGTATGGGTCGCTGGCAGATTACCCTAGAGCGCACCTGTGAGTCACGGCTCTCCATTGGTCGGCAAAACCCGATTCGCCTCAAGCTACACACCTGTGGTGAGGTTTCCTTGAGGGAGCAGATCTGGGTTGAACTCTACGACGATGTGCCTGCTGAGTTTACAGGCGATACTCCCTACTTTGCCTTTATGGCACTTCCCCAGAGGACGCTGGAACTCCTGTACCATGTGTTTCCCCCACGACGCGGTGCCTTTCAATGGTCAGGCTGTGATGTGCGTCTGCGCAGTTCTTGGGGTTTGGCGTGGCGACGCTGGTTTGCCCCGCTTGTCACTGAAGTGGAGGTCTATCCTGATTTAATCGGGTTGCGATCGCTTTCGATTCGCCTCAGTTTAGAGTCCAGTGGCAGCTTACGGCGACGACGCTATGCCTTAGGGGGAACCGAGTTTGCGGAATTGCAGGAGTACCATTTGGGGGATGATCTGCGCCTCATGGATTGGAAGGCCAGTGCCCGCCGAGGACGACCGCTGGTGCGTGCCATGGAGCCAGAACGGGATCAAACCCTCATCATTCTCTTGGATCGGGGACGCATGATGACTGCTACTGTAGCGGGTTTGAAACGCTTTGACTGGGGCTTAAACGCGGCATTAGCACTGGCTTTGACGGGCTTGCGACGGGGAGATAAGGTGGGCTTGGGGATTTTTGATCAGCAACTGCATACCTGGATTGCTCCCCAAAGTGGGAATTCCCATCTCGGGCAGATCCTCCATCAGGTCTATTGCTGTGAACCGGTGCTTGCAGAATCCGACTATGGGGGAACAGTCAGTGCAATTTTAGGACACTATCCCCGTCGTGCCCTTGTGGTGGTTCTTACGGAAGTGATTGATGAAGTCGCCTCCCAAGAACTACTCGCGGCCATGGCTCGCCTCACCCCCCGTTTTTTATCCCTCTGTGTTGCTTTGCGCGATCGCCACATCGAAACCCTTGCCCACCGCCCTTTGAGGCCACAGTCATTGGCTCCCGTGGATCAAGTTGCCAGCCTCTATGAGCAGGCTGTAGCCCTCGATCTGCTGCATCAGCGACAGCGTGCTCTTACCCACCTTGAACAACAGGGGGTTCTTGTGCTCGATGCGCCAGCAGATCAGGTGAGTGAGCAACTGGTGGATCGCTATCTGTTGCTAAAAGCCCGTGGCCGACTCTAGGTTTGGCTAGGCTCGATGACGCTCCTATCCCCCGTTTCTGGCAATGGCTGTAGGGGTGGGCGATCGCCCGTTGGTGTTGCTAGAAGGAGGGGTGTCGCGGTCTGTGCCAGTCCACAGGTTGCCCGCAGACGCGCTTGCAGCAGTTGACTCACCACTTGGCGTCGAATAAATTCCTGCTCACTGGCTGGGAAATCTGAACGTTGTGGTTTCATAGACTGCCTCCCATTGACCGTTGTTCACGGTACACAGGCTTCCGTGCGCTTCCCCCATCAAACAGATGATAGGCCTCACCTCAATCATAAGGCGATCGCTCGCAATTGCAAAAGTGACGACGAAAATGCCGTGGGATTTGTGGGAATTTGCGAACACTATTGCAAGGACGACACATTTGGCGGGGAGGAGAAGTGGCGTTTCCGCTGCCAAAACTCGTAGATTACCTTGCCAGCGTGAATGACAACATAAAGTGTCACTCCACTGAAGACAAAAGGCATGATCTTCTCCAACCAAGGAACATGGCAGCCAAAGCGAGCGAGGGCAACCGCCAAGACATCATCCAAAAGACTGATTAGCAAGGGGAAAAACTGCCGCAACAGGGTAAAAATCTCTGACGAATAACCATCGCTATCCATAAAATGGTTCTCGGCTAGGTTGATGCAGAACATGGACTGAAGAGACGTTAATTGATAGTGATGACCTGTTCAGCACACAGGCGTCATCTCTCGTCATGGTTAATACCTTATAGTCATTGAAAACACTGAAAAAATTCATCAAAAAATTAATCATCTTTATTTACATACTTATGGTGGCTAGATGGATGTCCAGTTAAGCTTGCTGTAGCTTCTATTTTGATTTTTGCCAGTATTTTCAAGAGTGGCTAAAACTGTTGCTCTTAGGTTATTCAGGCTACCATTGCTGTGGCTGAGAGGTCTTGAAAATGAGAGATTTTGAAATTATTAACAACCGTAACATCTCTATTATAAACAACCGCCAGCAACTGGAGAACAGCTGTAATTTGTTGTTACATCAGAATGCATTCCAAACGTCATTATCTAGGATGAAGGTAGTAGCAGCGGCAGGTGCCCTATGAAACAGTTGTTCAGCCAGCGGTGTTGGTTTGCAATGCTATTGGCGATCGCCACAGCCACAGGATTTGAGCGGTGGGGATTGGCGCAAAATGAAGCCCAGCAACTGCGCGATATTATGCAGCGATTGGATACCCTGCAACAGCGCTATCAGGCAGCCGTTAGTGAGCTAGAGGTAATTCGCAAAACGCCCTTTGGCGGCGACAGTCGTCATGTTATTGCCCTAACCAACCAGATTGAGCAGTTGCAAAAACAGGGGAATTATGGCGCAGCAGTGGCACCGTCGCGGGAATTAGTGGCGATCGCCGAGCGGGTCTTAGGAGCCAATCACCCCACGGTTGCCGCTACCTTGAATAATCTTGCTGTTACCTACAAAGAATTGGGCAACTTTAGTGAAGCAATTCCCCTTTATCAGCGCAGCTTAGCTATCCGTGAAAAAGCCAGAGGCGCAACTCACCCTGAGGTGGCCACCAGCCTCAATAACCTCGCCAATCTTTACACCGATCAGGGTAACTACGGCGAGGCCTTACCTCTTTATCAACGCGCCCTAGCAATTCGTGAACAAACCCTTGGCAAGAACCATCCCGATGTGGGCTTGAGTGTGCACAACTTAGCAGTGATGTACCATTTGCAGGGCAGCTTAGCCACGGCATTGCCCTTGTATCAGCGCAGTCTGGGGCTACTTGAACCTGCCTTGGGGCAAGAACATCCCCTAGTGGCAACGGTGTTGAATAACCTTGCTGAACTCTATCGCGCTCAGGGCAATTATGGGGCGGCGCTTCCTCTCTATCAACGCAGTTTAGCAATCCGCGAAAAGGTTCTCGGCACAGATCACCCCGATGTAGCTACGAGCCTCAACAATCTCGCTGAACTGTATCGGGTACAGGGCAATTATGGGGCAGCGCTTCCTCTCTATCAACGCAGTATCGCCCTGCGGCAGCGCACCCTTGGAGGCGAGCATCCCTACTTGGCGCTGAGTCTTGCTAATTTAGCAAAAGCCTACTGGGCCCAGGGAACCATCAATGAGGCTTTAACCGCTCTCAACCATGCTCTTGACATCGAAGAGGTCAACCTCAGCCGTAACCTAGTGGTTGGCTCTGAGGAATATAAACGCAACTATCTGGCAACGTTTCAGGACTCAACCAATACAGCCATTGCCTTCCATTTGCAAGGGAATCCCCAAAATCCAGCAGTGGCCAACCTAGCGTTGACAACCATTTTGCGCCGCAAAGGTCGGTTGTTGGATGTTTTGGCAGCAACGGCCAGTCGTCTGCGCAGTCAACTGGATGCATCCAGCCAGCCGCAACTGGATGAACTCATTCGGCTGCGAACCCAGATTGCCAGCCTTACATTTGTCCGCGATCGCCCACCCCTAGCCAGCCAAATTAGCCAACTGGCACAGCGTGCCAACCAACTGGAGGCACAACTGGTGAGCCAAAATGCTAATTTCCGTTTAGAAGTTACCCCCGTTACCCTAGGTGCGGTACAGCAAGCAATTCCCGCCCATGCCGTGTTGCTGGAATTTATTGAATATGTCCCCTACAACCCGAAAACCAACCGTTGGCAAGCCCCCCGCTACGCCCTCTATGCCCTGAAGAATAGTGGCGCTCCCCAATGGCGCGACTTGGGCACTGTGGCGGAGGTGAATCCCCTAATCAAGGCAGCACGACAGGGAATGGCGGATCCAAGATTGCCGGCTACGGTAACTAAGCCCTCTTTGAAGGCAGCCTATGAGCGCCTCTTGGCTCCTCTGGAATCCTTTCTCGCAGGCAGTACCCATCTGCTGGTGGCTCCCGATGGCCAGTTGAATACCCTATCCTTTGAGGCCTTGGTGGATCGGCAGGAGCGCTATCTGGTGCAGTCCTATACAATCACGCTGCTGACTTCAGGCCGCGACTTACTGCGGCTACAACAGCGGGGTAAACCCGCAAATCCCCCCTTGGTAGTAGGGAATCCCACGTTTAGTCAGG
Source organism: Thermosynechococcus sp. Uc (assembly GCF_029335995.1). Lineage (NCBI taxonomy): Bacteria > Bacillati > Cyanobacteriota > Cyanophyceae > Acaryochloridales > Thermosynechococcaceae > Thermosynechococcus > Thermosynechococcus sp. Uc. The sequence goes on along the minus strand of NZ_JARJMS020000088.1, from coordinate 2,388 downwards.
GGAGTCGTCGTGCTGGAGCAGGTAGTCAGCGGGGGATAAACCCGCGATCGCTGGATTTGCGCAGCCTCACATTCACCGAATTGCCGGGGACGGCCACCGAGGTAAAAGCCCTGAGTACGCTTTTGCCGCAAGCCCAAGTGCTCACAGGCAGCGATGCTACGGAAACGGCGCTCAAAGCAACCCAGCGCCCGCGTATTCTCCACTTGGCTACCCATGGATTTTTCTTAGAAAGTCCACCCCTGTCTTCCCAAGTGCTGCAAAATACCCGTGGTCTCAATGCCTATGTCCCCTTTGGTGGTGAAAACCCCCTCCTGCGCTCTGGCCTTGCGCTGGCGGGCTTCAATCAACGGCAGAGTGGGGTGGATGATGGCGTGCTAACCGCCTTTGAAGTCACCGGCATGAACCTCGATGGTACGGAGTTAGTGGTGATGTCTGCCTGTGACACCGGACGCGGCGATATTCTCAATGGCGATGGGGTCTATGGACTACGGCGAGCCTTTACCTTGGCAGGGGCACGTACTCAAGTGAGTTCTCTCTGGAAGGTGGATGACACCACCACCCAACAACTCATGGTTGCCTTTTATCAAAACTTAGCGGCAGGCAAGGGACGCAGTGAAGCCCTACGGCAAGCGCAGTTGCAGTTAATCAATGACCCCCGTAAGCAAATTCCCTATTTTTGGGCGGCGTTTGTCAGCAGTGGTGAGTGGCGCCCACTTCCCTAGACCCTAAGCCAGGGGGTAATTGATCGCGGTTTGTAGCTGTATCCCTAGGGGGCGATCGCGATCAATCCAGAGAATTGCCCCCTGCTGACGCAGTGGCGGCTCTCCCCAGAGTACAGTGACACTGCCAGGGGGCAAAGGCTCAGGGCTCGGCCATTGACCAGTGAGCCAGACAAGGGAATCAATGGGATACTCAGCATAGGTTTCGCAGGGGGCGATCGCCGCCAGTGCCCGCAGTACCGTTGATTGACCGTGGAGCATCCCCGTGGCGGGACTCCAAAACTGCACAGGAATTTGCTGTTGCAAACTGTAAAGATAAAGACTGGCCGCCGCAATCACCGCCTGCTCAAAGTCTTCTCCGCTCCAGTGGGGACGGGTATCAAGGGCAACGGTCACCGCATTGCCGCCGCTAAAGGTGTCAAACTCGCGTACCCGCAGCTCGCCATAACGGGCACTGGTGCGCCAATGCACCAAACGCAAAGGGTCTCCCCAGCGGTAGGGACGTAATGAGCGGGTAATCCCCTCTTGAGCCACGTGCAGATGATGCTGGCGATCGCGCCACTCTTGGGAAATCTCTTGCCCCAGTTGATCCAGTAAAGGACACTGTTGCAGTTGCAAAACCGGTGGATAAACCACCACCTGTTGCGGCACCGGAAATGAGCGCTGACACCAAAAGAGTCCCAGAGGGGCAGCGGTGCGGAGGCAAAGTTGCTGCCACTCATAAATCCCCCGCCGCGGTGGAATGAGATCGTACTGCCAAGGAACAGTTTGTTGCGGCAACAACTCCTCAATTGCTTGCTGGGGAAATTCTCGCTGGGTGGCTGACCAGAGGCCCCGGGGAACAGGGTCAATCACTTGCAGGTCATGGCGGGGTCTTTGGGTAACATTTGTGAGAAAGACCGTGAGGCGCAGGCGATCGCCCGCATGCACTGGATCCGCCTTAGCTCGCTCCAACACCAATCCCCGCAAGTACCGAGGCGGCAGGATCGCGGCCACCAAGAGCAGACCAACAATGATCCCTGTAATGACATAGAGCCAACCCGCCATCGAGTTAATGGCTGCTGCAAAGAGAAATAAATTCATGCCCAGCAACAGCAGTCCCGCATAGGCAGGGGTTACCCAGCGTTCCTCTAAAAACTGATTGAGACGACGCAGTTTCGTCATCGGAATGTTGGTCTTAAAAGCGATGCGACTCAACAGGCAATAGGCTGGGAAAGGAGTGGGCAAGCAGTTGTTGAAAGGCTTGACGCAAGTCCCCCTTGACAAGGACAGGATCAAACCGCTGCACCAATTCCCCGCGATCAAAAAAAAGAAGGGTTGGTAAGCTTTGCAATTGAAAGTGACGACTCAAGGCAAAGTTTTCATCAGCATTGATTCTGAGAATTTGCAACCGCTGCGGCAGTGATTGCTCCAGTTGATCCAGCAGGGGATCAATGAGGCGGCACAGGCCACACCAAGGGGCCCAGAAATGTACAATCACAGGCCCAGGAGCACTGCGAATTTGCCGCTGAAATCCTTCAAGACTAAGTTTCTGAATGCCCTTCACGTTTGTTATCTCGTTTTGTCTTGGGATCATGGTAACAGCCAGCGGCAGTTTTGCAGTAGGGATTTGCGGCGATAGAATGCCGTAGGATCAAAAATAGCTTAGACAATTTAGACAATGATGCCC
>NZ_JARJMS020000084.1:0-15121 GCF_029335995.1 Thermosynechococcus sp. Uc | reverse complement strand
CGCCCCACCCGCCCCCGCAGTTGATGCAGCTGTGATAGGCCAAAGCGTTCAGCGTGTTCAATCAGCATCACTGTAGCATTGGGAACATCTACCCCCACCTCAACCACCGTTGTAGCCACCAGAATATCCAGTTCCCCCTTAGCAAAGGCTTGAATCGTCGCATCCTTTTCGTTAGCAGCCATGCGACCGTGGAGCAGCCCCACTCGAAAATTGGGAAAAATCTCCGTTTGCAACCGCTTGTGCTCGGCAATTGCCGATTTGAGATCTACTTTTTCTGATTCCTCCACTAGGGGCAATACAATGTAGGCTTGGTGCCCCTGAGCCACTTCACGGCGAATTAAATCATAGGCATAGGGGCGATCGCTCCGTGTTAGCACAGTAGTTTGAATGGGGCGGCGCCCTGGCGGCAATTCATCAATTTGACTGACATCGAGATCGCCATGGAGGGTCAACGCAAGGGTACGGGGAATTGGCGTTGCGGTCATGGTTAAGACATGGGGCAGAAGTCCTTTGGCTTGCAGCTTTGCCCTTTGGGTCACCCCAAAACGATGCTGCTCATCAATGATCACCAGACCCAGTCGTTGAAACGTCACTCCCTCTTGGATCAGGGCATGGGTACCCACTAGCACGGGCAATTCCCCCGTTGCCAATTGACTTAGAATTTGACGTCGCTTGGCTTGGCGAATCGAGCCTGTGAGCAGTTCCACTGGCACATGGAGGGGGGTGAGCCATTCCAGAAGCTTGCGATAGTGCTGCTCTGCGAGAACCTCTGTGGGTGCCATCAGTGCCCCCTGATAGCCGGACTGCACTGCCGCCAATAGGGCAATTACAGCCACCACGGTTTTCCCTGATCCCACATCCCCTTGGACAAGGCGATTCATTGGCGTCGGGCGCTCCAAATCTGCCAAAATTTCAGCAACGACTCGCTGCTGCGCTCCCGTAAGTTGAAACGGCAGCCACTGATAAAATTGCTCAAGCAGTTCTCCTTGGGGACGAAGGGGGGCACTGGCCTGTTGCTGCCGCTGCCACCGCCGTTGCAGTAATCCCAGTTGCAGATAGAAAAATTCATCAAAAATCAACCGTCGCCGTGCCTGACTGAGCTGGGCGCGATCGGGGGGAAAGTGAATGTGACACAAGGCCCGCTCTAGGGGAATGAGGTGATACTGTTGGCGCAGAGCTGGGGGCAGAGGATCCGCATACCCTTGTACCAAGGGCATGACGCAATTCACAGCTCGGCGAATTAGATCCGAGGAGACCCCCTCCGTAAGAGGATAGAGCGGCACAATACGGCCAACCGTGAGGGAGTCAATTGCTGCGTCCGCGCGATCCAAGACCTCCAACTGCGGCTCCTCAAGGGTGAGGCCGTACTTGGTCAGTTTCACAAGGCCAGAGGCGGCCACGATTGTCTGGGGCGCGTAGAGGCGTTTTTGCTGCTCTTGCCACGCCCGTTGCGCATAGCGAGCACCCGCAAAGAAGCGACTGAGGCGAATTTGCCCGCTGTAGTCCTGAAGGATAATTTCTAAGATGGTCAGTTTGGCGTTGCGGGGACTGGTAAAACAGTTGCAGCGGCGGACTTTGCCTACCACCGTCACCGTCTCCCCAGCTTGAAGTTGGCGAATCGGCACTTGGCGCGCATAGTCAATGTGATCGCGGGGGAAATAGTAAACCAGATCTGCAACCGTATAAAGTCCTAGTTTTTCCAGTTTTGCTGCTGTGCGATCGCCAATCCCCTTCACTGTCTTGAGAGCTTGATTGAGGGGACGGGGAGGTGGCGGTGGACTAGTCAGATGTTTGTGAACATCGTGGAGCAGTTGACGCGTTTGCACCACCAGATGCTGGCGTTGGCTGGGAGATAGATCGTTGTATTGGGCATAGGCTGCTGCTGTTTCCTGCCAGCGATCGCGCACCGACAGGGGCAAGTGTTGCAGCGGTGTTTGAGTCAAGGCTTGATGTAAATATTCATTAAAGCGATAGGTATTGCCCTGAAGGTTGCAAAAACCCCGCTCCGTTTCAATGGCAAGGGCGCGTTGTAGGCGTGGCCAGTCAAGAGACATAGTAGGCCTCCTTACTTAGTGCTCACCATCTATTGCCTCGGGGATACTTGTGGTTGTCTCTGGGGCTTCATTGGCTTTCCAAGTTTGCCACCATGCCCGACTGGCTTTAAGCACCAGATATTGCCGTTGTTTTTTATGGAGTTGCTTCTGGAGACTGGCCAAGCGAGCTTCTAGTTGGCGAATTTGACTGCGCTGGTTGGCAAGGGGCGGATGCTGAAACTCTAACTCTTCCAATTGGAGGTAAATAGCTGCCATAGGCTGTTGGCCAGGCCATTCCTGTTGAGACTCACCCGTGTTTCGCTCCTCTTCTCCTTCTCCCTGTGTCTTTTGCTCATCTAGCATCACGGTCAACAAATGGGGAATTCGCCCCAAGGGGCGATTTTCGGCCTTACTGGCAATCTCTAAAATGACAGCAATCGGAGCAGGGGGTAAGATAGCTGCTCGTTGGAGCAAATGATTAATCTTAAGTGAACTCTGATAGAGGACTTGGCTCAATTGCTCCCCTAGGGAGGGGGTTTCCTGTTCCTTGAGTGAGTTTGCCTCTGACGCTCCTTCCCCATTCATCGCCTCTTGCGTCAAGTCTTTTTGGCGACGGGGCTGTAACTGCAAAATAGCAGTTTCCAAAGCTGTGGCCAGTTCAACAATCTGACGTTGCAATTCCTGCCGCTCTGCACCTTCAAGATGCAAAAATTGCTCTGGAAAGACTTGGGTACAGACTTGATACGTAACCGTAATCAACTGCTGGCGGGCGATGGGTGCAAGCATCTCTAAATAAAGATCATAGAGCTGGCGCATCTCGGCCCATCCAGCTAATAGCATCCCCTGCAACCCTAAAATTTCCTGCTCAATGGCTTCTAAGCTGCTCGACATACACGCCCAGAACTGGCAAAACGGCAAAAAACAGTACTGCTGCGTTTAGAGGACTGTTTCTACAATCTATTACAAAATCTTGATGAGGACAGCGTACTCACCGACTCGTGGCAAGATGGTAAGGCTACAACGGTGAAACAAAAACATGGATATTGTTCTTTGGCTGCAAGCCGTCATCCTCGGCTTGGTGCAAGGCATTACCGAGTTTTTACCCATTAGCAGCACGGCTCACCTGATTCTCTTTAGTGACCTGTTGGGATGGAAGAGTATCTGGCATAAAACTGCCTTAGATGCGATGCAGTTTGGGAGTGTGATTGCGGTTTTTGGCTACTTTTGGCAAGACATTCGCCAAATTCTCCAAGGGGCTTGGCAGGCATGGCAACAGCGGGATTGGCAGCAAAAGGAATGGAAGCTATTGGTGGGGATCAGTGTGGGTACGATGCCCGCATTAGCGGCTGGATTCATGCTGAAATTGGCTAAAGTAGCGTTGGATCGCCCTCAGATCATTGCCACCATGGCGATCGCCATGGCGATTCTTTTGGGACTGGCGGAGAAATGGGGGTCGCGCAAGCGCACGTACCAAGACATTACGGTTCTCGATGGTTTCTTGGTGGGGTGTGGTCAGATGATTGCCCTTTTGCCGGGGGCTTCGCGATCGGGTTCCACCTTAACCACCGCCTTGTTTTTGGGTCTAGAGCGAGAAGCAGCCGCTCGCTTTTCCTTTCTTTTGGGCATTCCCACACTGACAATTGCCACCCTTGTCCAAGCCAAGGATGTGTTTGATGAGGGAACGCTATTGATTCCCTTAGTGATTGCCACCCTATCCAGCATGGTGTTTTCCTACTTGGCGATCGCTTGGTTGCTACAATTTCTGCAGCGCCATTCCACTTGGATATTTATTTGGTATCGAATTGGCCTAGGAGCTGCCCTGTGGGGCGCGATCGCCTTGGGTGGCCTCTGAACCTAAAAAACAAATTTAGCAAAATTTAACCAAGCCTGTGGTCGAGATCACAGGGAAATCAGTCGGTGTCTTGCCATACTGGATGTGAAATCCTAGGAATAGGCGAATCCATAGAAAAAGCCAATACGCGCTTACTTACTCATTCAATAGCAAAAGAAATATCCGATGTGTTTATCTTAAGAAGGCGGGGGAATTAAAAACTGTGTGTTCTATGTTCAACACGACAGCCAATAGTGAGCTAAAGAATTCCACCCTCTCGTTATTGCAGGTATACCGAGAGAACCCTGCACCGGAATTGCGGAATCGCCTTGTCGAGTTGAACATGGGACTGGTACGCAGGGAAGCCCACCGCTGGGCACAGTGCACCCAAGAAAGTTTTGACGACCTGATGCAAGTGGGTATCTTTGGCCTCATTCACGCCATTGAACGCTTTGACTCGAGTAAGGGGGTGGCTTTTAGTTCTTTTGCTATTCCCTACATCCGCGGTGAAATTCAACACTACCTGCGGGATAAAAGCCCCCAAATTCGTGTGCCCCGCCGTTGGCAAACATTGCAAAGCCAAGCAAAACGAGTGATTCAGGAGCTGGGCAAACAACTGCATCGCCCTCCCACGGATAGTGAAATTGCCCAAGCCCTCGATGTCCCCCTTGAGGAATGGCAAGCGGCCAAATTTGCCAGCTATCACACCACGCCGGTGAGCCTAGATGCCCCCACCTTTGAAGGCGAAGAAGAGACTGTTTCTTTGGGGGAGATTGTCCCCGATCAGCGGTACCAAAGTTTTCAACTCGCCCAAGAGGATCGCATTCGTTTGCAGCAGTGCCTGCAAAAATTGGAAGCTCGCACCTGTCAAATTCTGGAATTTGTCTTTTTGCATGATTTGAGTCAAAAAGAAACCGCTGAACTTTTAGGGCTAAGTGCGGTCACAGTCTCTCGACAGATTAAAAAAGGTCTGCAAGCCCTACAGCGAATGATGAGTCACGACGACGCTGAGTCCTGAATATCTATGGCTGATTTTGCTGCTCCCCTTGCGGCTTTAACGGCACATCGTTGGTTTAAACTAATTAACGGTGCTAGTTTCCAAGATGTTGCCCAAATCTATAATTTGACCTTGGCTTATACGCTGGCAGGTGCTGATTGTATTGATGTGGCCGCTGATCCAGCAGTGATTCACGTTGCCAATGACGCCTTGACCGTTGCCGAACGCCTAGGTGCAACTCGCCCCCTACTAATGGTGAGTATTAATGATGGGGCTGATCCCCATTTTCGTAAGGCAACATTTGATCCGCATCGCTGCCCGCCGGGGTGCGATCGCCCCTGTGAACGTATCTGCCCTGCGCAGGCAATTCAGTTTAATGCCTCGGTACAAGGGGTGCTGCGCAATCGCTGTTATGGCTGTGGCCGTTGTTTGCCCCTATGCCCCTTGGACTTGATTACCACCGATGAGCAACCCGCAGTATTTGAGGACATTACTCCCTCGATTGCTGATGGCACGATTCAAGCCCTTGAAATTCATACGCAACCCCAGCGCTATAGGGCTTTTGCCGAGCTTTGGCAGCGCGTGCATCCTTGGGTGCGGTACTTACAGGTGCTGGCGATTAGTTGTCCCCAAGGAGAGGGAGTCATTGACTATTTGCGCTGGATCAATAGCCAGATTCAACCGTTGGAGTGTGTCCTCATTTGGCAGGCGGATGGTCGTCCCATGAGCGGCGATATTGGCGATGGGGCAACGCGAGCCACAATCCAGTTTGGTCAAGCGATTTTAGGGGCAAATTTACCCGGATTTGTGCAGTTAGCAGGCGGCACAAATGGCCATACGGTTGCTAAACTCAGGGCAATGGGATTGTTAGCGCCACAGGGAATTGCTGGTGTTGCCTATGGTAGTTATGCCCGCAAACGCCTTGCCCCTTTCCACGCGATCGCCGACCAACCATGGCAAACTGTACCTGCCGTCCTTGCAGCGGCTGTTGCCGAAGCAGCGACCCTTGTTTCTCCTTTGAAATCTGTCCCGTCACCCTCTGTACCCTATGGTTGAATTGACTGCTGGACAACGCCAAGTTACTGACGATCTCGATCAACTATTGGCCATCCTACCGCCGCCCCTCGGGCAGTCCCTCACCCATCACCCGCAGCGGGAAGAATTGCTAGAAATTGTCCTAGATTTGGGGCGCCTACCAGAAGCGCGGTTTATCCACAGCACCCAATACCTTGCCGAGACCCCCGTCAGCCGTGAGATGTTGCAATATGCCGTGGATCGAGTGGGCGAGTTTGGCGGTGATAATCGAGCCGGCATTGAGCGTACCTTGCACCGGATTAGTGCCCTGCGCAACCGTCAAGGAACGATTATTGGCTTGACTTGCCGAGTGGGTCGGGCGGTCTTTGGCACAATTGGCATGATTCGTGATTTGGTCGAAAGTGGCCAGTCTATCTTGCTACTAGGGCGCCCTGGTGTCGGTAAAACAACGGCACTACGGGAAATTGCCCGCGTTCTTGCCGATGAGCTACACAAGCGGGTAGTGATTATTGACACCTCCAATGAAATTGCTGGCGATGGTGATATTCCCCATCCAGCCATTGGTAAGGCGCGACGGATGCAGGTGGCACGCCCAGAACTTCAGCATCAGGTGATGATTGAAGCAGTGGAAAACCACATGCCCCAAGTTATTATCATTGATGAAATTAGCACAGAGCTAGAAGCGCTAGCGGCTCGCACCATTGCTGAACGAGGCGTACAATTAATTGGCACGGCTCACGGCAATCAAATTGAGAACTTAATCAAAAACCCGACCCTTGCAGACTTGGTAGGGGGCATTCAATCGGTTACTCTTGGCGACGAGGAAGCGCGGCGGCGCGGCACCCAAAAAAGTGTTCTTGAACGTAAAGCCCCGCCCACCTTTCAAATAGCGGTGGAAATGCTGGAGCGCGATCGCTGGGTTGTCCATCTTGACGTGGCTACCAGTGTAGATCTCCTGCTGCGGGGTCGTCAGCCATCTCCTGAAATTCGCGGTGTTGCTGCCGATGGCTCGGTGGTGATTAGTCGTCCTGAACCTCCCCCCCAGCGATCGGAGGTTCAATCTCTGCCTCAGCGCCCCTCTTGGCGTGACAGTGGTCAGATGCTGCCTGTTGGAGATGCTCATAAAGAACCCCTACGGGCAAATTTTGCCCAATTACTAGAGGCAACTTTGGATGCACCTACAGTGGGTCCAAATGGTGAAGAACTGCCTTTGCATGTTTTCCCCTATGCCGTGAGCCGACACCATCTGGAACAGGCTATTCGCACCCTCAACCTACCCATTGTTGTCACTAAAGATATTGATCAAGCCGATGTCATTTTGACGCTGCGTTCCCACCTCAAAGGGGAAAGTAAGCTACGGCATCTTGCCCATATTCATCATTTACCCGTACATGCTATTAAAACCAACAGCATGGCACAAATTGTGCGGGGGTTACGGCATTTGCTTGGTATTGAAGACCCTAGCCCAGCAGAGTCAGCGGATCTCTCCCTCTTTAGTCCCACAGGGAGCGATGATGAATTGGAAGCACTTGAGGAGGCACGCCTAGCGGTTGAGGAAATTGTGATTCCCAAGGGGCAAGCGGTGGAGCTATTACCGCGATCAGCCAACATTCGGCGGATGCAACACGAGTTGATTGAGCATTACCAGTTAACCTCCTGTAGCTTTGGCGAAGAGCCGAATCGGCGGCTGCGGATTTATCCTAATCTCTCTCGTTGATCAAGGGGAGGAAGTCACCCACCAATCCCTGCAAAAAGATCGCCATTGGGTTAAGACGTTACCAATGATGTCTAGTTTCGACCCCGCGTGTGGTGGAGCGAGGGTGTCCTACCCCTTCAGTTATGATCTAAAGAAGATACTTTTTTTTGAGAAATCATCAATAAATCATCCATCAAGAATGACACAAGCATCCACTCCTGAAGATGTTTGGCGACTACTGGGGGAGCTGCTAGAGGCTCAAAAAGAAACTGAGCGACGATTTCAGGAAACCGAGCGCCGGTTTCAGGAAACTGAGCGGCGGTTTCAGGAGACTGAGCGGCTGCTGCGAGAAGAAGCGCGTCAGCTCAACCAGCAACTTGGCAAACTGGGCAATCGCCTTGGCGAATTTGTGGAATGGCAGGTACGCCCAGCAGTGTTGCGCTTATTTCAGAATCGGGGAATTGCCGTCTCTCAACTTTACAGCGATGTCATTCTCCAAGATGGGAACGAGAGCCTAGAAATTGACCTATTGGTTGTCAACAGCGATGAAGCCGTTCTCGTTGAGGTGAAAACCAAACTCAGCCAAGGGGATGTGGACGAACACGTAGAGCGGATTGGCAAATTTCGCCGTTTGGCTCATCAGTATCGCAGTACCCAACTTTTGGGAGCGGTAGCGGGGATGATTGTGCCGCCTGAGGTGGCTCGCTATGCCTATCGGCAGGGGTTATTTGTATTGGCGCAGTCGGGAGAGGGGGTGACCATTCTCAACGATGCCCAGTTTCAGCCCCGCACGTGGTAGATCACCTACAATCCCCTATGACTTGGGTATGAGCTTCTTGCCCGTGGCACACAAATCAATGAGTTCACAGGCTTCACACTGGGGTTGACGTGCTTGACAAACCGCGCGGCCATGGTAAATCAAGCGAATTGACCAGTTTTCCCAATCGGGTTGGGGGATCAGGCGCATTAAGTCTCGCTCAATTTTCACAGGATCTGTTTCTTGAGTCAGACCCAAGCGCCGACTCAGCCGCTTGACATGGGTATCCACAGTAACTCCCCCCAAAATGCCGTAGCCGTGGGCAAGAACCACATTGGCAGTTTTCCGAGCCACCCCCGGCAGCGACAGCAGATCCTCCATCACCTTGGGCACTTGTCCCCCATAGACTTCGACAATGCGGCGACAGGCTCCTTGAATATGGCGGGCTTTGTTGCGATAAAAGCCAGTGGATTTGATGTACTGTTCTAGCTCCGCTAAATCAGCCATGGCAAAGTCCTTGGCATCGCGATAACGAGCAAACAGCGCCGGTGTGACTTGATTCACCCGTTCATCGGTACACTGGGCAGAGAGAATGGTGGCCACCAGCAGTTGTAACGGATTGGCAAAGTTAAGGCTACAGGTGGCATCGGGATAGAGGCGTTTAAGACGGGTGAGAATTTCCAGTGCCCGTTGTTGCTTGGCACAGAGGCGACGAGTAATAGCCATAACTTAAAAAAGTTGTTGCACCCAGCCCAAGCCTGTGAGATTCACGGTATCACGAACAATCAGAAACATCCCTAATCCAAGGAGCAACACCAGCCCCGTTTGCATGACGCCCTCTTGGATGCGATTGGGTAAGGGCCGACCCCGCAGGGCTTCCACCAATAAAAAGAGCAGTTGACCGCCGTCAAGGGCTGGAAAGGGCAGGATGTTGATGATGGCAAGGTTAATGCTGATCAAAGCCGTAAACGTAAAGAGCTGTTCAGCATTGGAGCGGGCAATATCCGCGCCCATAGCCACGATCGCCACTGGTCCAGAGACCTGTTGAGCGGCTTGATCAAAGTGTTGGAAAATTTCCCGAAACCCATCTAAGGTGAGCACAATCACCCGCTGAAACTCCGCCGCTGCCGCTGTAATTAGTTTAATGGGGTTTAAGGTGTGTTCACGGTGAATATCGGCATGGGGGGCTAATTGAACGCCAATTCGGGCTTGGCCGTCCTCACTCACCTCTGGCGTAACCGTGATCTCCCGGATGTCACCTTGCCGTTCAATTGTCAGTGTCAGGGGTTGCTGCGGATGCTGCTGAATGGCTCGCATCAGGTTTGGCAAGCTATTGACATCAGCGCCTAGGGGCTGGCCATCCACAGCTAAAACTAAATCCCCCGGCTGGATGCCTGCTTTAGTGGCCACAAGACTACTTTCGGGGACAAGAGCTGGAATGAGCACCCCCTCATAGTACGTGGCCTGACTAATCCCCATGACACCGACTTGCACGAGTAATAGCAAATAGGCAAAAACTAAATTGGCAATCACCCCTGCACTAATAACAATGGCGCGGTCTAAGACTGGACGGTTGCTCAAGAGATTGGGATCGTTAGCGGGAACGTCACTATTGGGGTCATCGTCTGGAAAGCCTACATAGCCACCTAAGGGAATTAGGCGCAGGGCATACTCGGTGTCCTTGCCCTGAAACTTCCAAAGAATAGGACCAAAGCCAATGGAAAAGCGGTTGACATGAATGCCTTGGCTGCGGGCAGCGATGAAGTGCCCCCATTCATGAACAAAAATCAGAACTCCTAAGATAGCGATCGCCACCACAACTGCAACCATGGACATAGATTCAACCCAGTGCTACGCTGCAAACTGTCAACTTCTTTCCTATTGTGACACCGAACTTCCCCCTTGGGTCGGTGATCCACCCCCAGCCTTCTGCATACTTTCTCAAACTTGTGCGATATATTGCAAAAATGCAACAAAGTGGGATGATAAGTAATTATTCTTAGTGAACACTCCTGGGAGAGACCCATACAAACGCGCTATTTGAGAACTGAACGTCAAAGGGAATTTTCCACAATGTCTATATTTGATTGGTTTGCAAATCGCCGTAAAGAAACTGCCTTAACGCCCATGCAGCCAGAGCGAGAAATAGCCGATGGTCTCTGGACTAAGTGCGAAGCCTGTGGCGTGATGATCTACAGCAAGGATCTGCATAGCCATCAACTGGTGTGCCCGGAGTGTGGCCATCACCACCGCGTCAGCAGCAGTGAGCGCATCCAACAACTCATTGACCCGCACACGTGGCGTCCCTTAGACGAAAATCTGGTGAGCTGTGACCCCTTGCAATTCAAGGATCGCAAGCCCTATAGCGATCGCCTGCGGGAGTATCAAGAGAAAACCGGTCTTAAGGATGCCGTACAAACTGGTCTTGGCCAACTGGAGGGGCTACCGATTGCCCTAGGGGTAATGGACTTTGCCTTCATGGGTGGTAGTATGGGCAGCGTCGTCGGTGAAAAAATTACTCGCCTGATCGAACGCGCGACTTGGGAGCATATTCCCCTTGTGATTGTTTGCGCCTCTGGGGGTGCCCGCATGCAGGAAGGGATGCTCAGCTTGGTGCAAATGGCTAAAACTGCTGCTGCCCTTGAGCGTCATCGCAGTGCTGGCCTGCTCTATATCCCTGTTTTGACACACCCAACTGCTGGAGGTGTGACCGCTAGCTTTGCCATGTTGGGGGATATTATTATTGCCGAGCCAAAAGCAACGATCGCCTTTGCGGGACGGCGGGTTATTGAGCAAACGCTGCGGGAGAAACTTCCCGATGACTTCCAAACCGCTGAATTTGTTCAAAAATGTGGCTTTGTTGATGTGATTGTGCCGCGCACCCAACTGAAGTCAACCTTGGCACAGTTAATCCGTTTGCATCAACCCGTAACAGGTCAGGTGTCGGCAACACTGTTGCCAAAATCATTTCCTTTGATGGTGATGGCTGAGGAATAGGTATAAAAAACAGCAACAGGATATAGAAAAGGACTGTCCGAGGGCGATCGCTATACAATAGGGGATACCCCTCCCATACCGCAAGGTGTGGTCGTTGCTGTGCCGTCTTTGCTGACTCACCTGCTCTAATGCCTACTGCGCAAACTGATCAAAACCTCAAACTTTGGTGGGGTGTCCTCTATCCTGCCTATACTGATCACCCCATTTTAGCTGTCCCTAACCACAACTTTAAGGGAACAGTGTTTGAGCAGGACACCCATCCTCCCAACGCCGCTGCCTTTTTTGATCCACAGCACCGCTATCAACGCTGGGATCACCGTTACGCCTGTGATTTGCCCCAATTGGTACAGGATCTACAGCCTGAGGAACCAACACTGCTAGAAACCCTGCGGGAAACAGCTCAGGACTGGGCACAGGAGCTAAATATTCTCGACCCCAGTGTGGTTATTCCCCATCTGCAATCGCAATACCCCAGCCTTAGTGCGGTGGCGATCGCCTACCTTGCCTTGCACCTTGTCTATCCCGAAACTATTCCGGCCATCCACGATGCGTGGCTAGATACTGTTTCCACAAGCAACTTGCCGGCCAGCTATTGCCACGGCATTATTCTCGACTACAATCACACTGCTCGCCCTCTACAGGATGTTTGGCAAGACGACAACATTTCTGATGAGCAAATTTTCCAGTACCTAGAGGACATGATTGACCTCTGGAAAATCTTAGAACGGTGGCACTGCCATTATTCCTTGCTCACAGTAAAGAACTTAGCCGTCAACTCTGACGCTCAACTGCGGCTGCATCAACTGGACTTCACCTTGCCCTTAGTGGAAACCTTTGAACGACCCACGCCACCCCTGAGTCCCGTTAGTATTTGGCAGGAGTTATTTGGCCATGCCTCTAATCGCCGCCAAGCGGTTTTTATGCCCCTCTTGGTTTCCTTGAGTACAGCTCCTCTAGAGAAAATTTCAGAAATTCAAATGTTACTCGACTCCTTTGCCTCCACCCTGCGTAGTGAACCCCTGCCAGACTTTGAGGAGGAGCTAAGCGAAAGTACGGGTGATTTGATTGATGAACTGCCAGACATCACCCTTTCAGTGGAGGAAGATCACACTGCAATTGAGGATGCGCCAACTGCCCTTTTGCCGCGACAACTGGTTCAAGTAGATGTTGCCGCCCACACCGATAGTGGGCGCGATCGCCACCACAACGAGGATTTTTATCTCATCAATCATCGGCAGCAGGTGTGCATGACTCCCAACGGTCAACAACTAGAGGTTCAGGGGGTCTATGTCCTCTGTGACGGCATGGGGGGGCACGCCGAAGGAGAAGTTGCCAGTTCATTGGCCGCGAAAACCGTTCATGACTACTTCGAGCAGACTTGGCCATGGCAGGGAGAACTTCCTAGTGCTGAGGAGGTACGCAACGCGATTTACCGTGCTAACGAGGTCATTTTTGCTGCCAATGATCAAAAAGCAAAAACAGGGAGTGGCCGTATGGGCACAACGCTAGTGATGGCGTTAGTCCAAAACTACCATCTTCGCCTTGGTCATGTTGGAGACAGTCGCATTTACCGCTTTACTAAACGCCAAGGACTGCAACAACTGACTACAGATCACGAAGTGGGTCAACGTCTGATCCAGCAGGGGGTCGAACCAGAAATTGCCTATGGCCGCCCCGATGCCTACCAACTTACCCAAGCCCTCGGCCCTCGCAACAATGAGGCCATTGACCCGGAAGTGATTGACCTAGACATCGAAGAAGATACGCTGGTTTTACTTTGCTCCGATGGCCTCTCCGATAATCGCTGCCTCGAAACCCATATTATTAGCCACTTAGTCCCGATGCTTGACTTTAGCATCCCCCTCAGTCAGTCGCTCCATAAACTGATTGATATGGGAAATCAGGTTAACGGCCACGATAACCTGACAGCGATCGCTCTTCGCTTCAAGTTGCGCTCTATTTTAAGCACCCTATTTTAGGGAAGACCTAGAATAGACACTTCGTCAAGTGGCACATTTCCTTGGCCAGATATAAAAGAGTCCCTGAGGATAAAACGATCTTTAGCATCAAACTCTTTTCACAAAAAGTCGTATGGCCTCCTCATTTTTAACAAGTGTGTTTTCCCATAGTGTGATCAGCCTTATTGGCCTTACCTCTTTTCTCGCTGCCCCCGCACTGGCCCAAATCACCGCTGCTCCCAATACCACTGGCACAACCGTAGAAACCATCAACAATCAGTTCAACATTAGCGGTGGACAACTTTCAGGGGATGGTCGAAACCTCTTTCACCTCTTCCGTGACTTCAATATCCAGCAGGGACAAACCGCCAACTTTCTTTCTACGCCACAAATCCATAACATTCTAGCTGGCGTCAATAGTGGTCGTGCCAGCTATATCAATGGTTTGCTCCAAGTCACAGGGGGCAACAGCAACCTCTATCTCCTCAATCCTGCAGGTATTGTCTTTGGCTCGAATGCCTACTTAAGTCTGCCAGCAGCCTTCCATGCCTCAACAGCGCAGCGAGTTCACTTTGGTAGTGGTGTCTTTGATCTCAATCGCCCAAACTCTTACACCCAGCTCAATAGCTCTCCCCTCGGCTTTGAATTTGCCAATAAAGGGATTTTGATCAATGAAGGCAACCTGAGGGTTAATGCCGGTCAATCCCTGACACTGATGGCACATCAGGTCATTAACACGGGTACCCTTGGGGCAGCGGGGGGTACGGTAAATGTTGTCGCAGTGCCTGAATCAGGTCTGGTGAGGGTTTCCCAAGCGGGAATGCTGCTCAGTCTTGAAATTCCTCAAGAGCGATTACCCGCCGCAGGTATCCTTCAACCAACTGATCTACCCACGTTACTTACAGGAGGCAATGGCTATCCCGCCGTCAATAGTGTGATTCAAAATGCAGATGGCACCATTCGCTTAGTTCACGATAGCACCAAGATTCCCCTCACCACGAATACAGCGGTCATTGGCGGTGCCATTGATGTGAGTAATGCCACAGGCTCAGGGGGGAAAATCACCGTTGCTGGTCAAGGCAGTAATATTGCCCTCATCAATACCCGACTCACTGCTGCGGGTAACACAGGGGGTGGCACTATTCTGCTTGGTGGTGATTACCTGGGGGGAACAATAGGAACAAATCGCTTAGATCGTAGTTTCAATGCAGAAAATCTTTTCCTTAATGGTGGGACTTTCCTCAATGCTGATGCCCTCAATCAGGGGAATGGCGGGACGATTATCAACTGGGCAAACAACAGCACTCGTTTTTACGGTCAAATAAGTGCACGTGGGGGTGCCCTTAGCGGTAACGGTGGCTTTGTCGAAGTTTCTGGCAAACAATATCTTGATTTTCAAGGAAGAGTCGATACCACTGCCCTCAACGGCACCGTAGGAACACTTCTGCTTGATCCAACAGATATTTACATTGTCGATAGCACTGGTGATTTTAATATCACCTCGACTTCACCTTTTGAAGCAACATCAAACCTCTATCCAATTTCTGAGCTGACTATAGGAACATTGTTATCAGCACTAAGTTATAGCAATGTTATTGTAACAACAGAAAGTACTGCTAATGGCACTGGAAATATCTATGTAGAAACCCCAATTTCCAGCAGCTCCACAAACTCACTTACCCTGCAGGCCAATAATAATATTATCATTGGCTATCCTATCTCTCTGCAAGGAAGCTTGATACTACAAGCACAGGGTCTGATTCAAAATCAACAATCTTTCAATAATGCAATTAATATCAGTGCTGCAAATATTATCA
>NZ_JARJMS020000004.1:0-40610 GCF_029335995.1 Thermosynechococcus sp. Uc | reverse complement strand
ATTGCTGCCGATGAAGTGCTAGTCCGGGTCAGGGTGGTTGGGTTGTGCCAATCGGACATTAAAAAAATTCGCTATCCCCTCTATGAACCTCCCCGTATCTTTGGCCATGAAACGGTAGGTGAAATTGCTGCTGTGGGTGCAGCCGTGAGGGGTTGGCAGGTGGGTCAGCGGGTGGTGGTCATGCACCATATTCCCTGTATGCGCTGTGCCTACTGTCTGAATGAAAACTACTCCATGTGCCATGTCTATAAAACAGTGACGACAACGGCGGGCTTTATTCCCAGTGGTGGGGGCTTTGCTGAATATGTGAAAGTGCCGGGGCATATTGTGCAGCATGGGGGATTGATTTCCATTCCCGATGAGATTAGTGATGAAGAAGCCAGCTTTGTTGAACCCACCAACTGTTGTCTTAAGGCGGTGAAGAAGGCGGGGATTGCCCCTGGTCAGACGGTACTGGTAACTGGCGCTGGCCCTATTGGCTTAATGTTTGTTATGTTGGTCAATCTTTTTGGGGCGCGGGCGATCGCCACCGATTTGCTGCCCTCGCGAATTGCCAAAGCCAAGGAAGCTGGTGCTGCCGCTGCCTTTGATGCCCGCGACCCCGATCTTGCTGCCAAAGTTCAAGCCCTCACCCATGGTTTGGGGGTAGATGTGAGCCTTTTGGCGGTACCCAGCGAGAAAGCCTTTTTCCAAGCTCTGGCGTGTACGCGCAAGGGGGGCAAAATTCTCTTTTTTGCTGAGTTTCCCGATGAGGTGGAAATTCCCTTGAATCCCAACATTCTCTATCGCCACGAAATTGACCTTATGGGCAGCTATAGCTCCTCTTACCGCTGGCAGTCCCTTGCCTGCGATGTCATCTTTAACCGCCGCATTGATGTCAAAACTTTAGTGAGCGATCGCTATCCCTTGTCAAGACTGGCTGAAGCTGTGGAACAGGCGATCCACCCAACACCTGAGACCTACAAAATTCTCATCTATCCGGGGGCTTGATGCACGCTCTATCCCTCCCCACTTGGGTGGTTCATATTTCCAGTGTCTTAGAGTGGATGGCTGCCATTTGGTTTGTAGCTCAACTGGACCGCCGCTGTCCTCAGCGGGGCTGGCGATGGTTGGCATGGGCAATGCTGCCAGCTTTGGTGAGCGCCATGTGTGCTTGTACTTGGCACTACTTTGACAATGCAACCACCCTAGCTTGGTTGGTAGAGTTGCAAGCACTTTTAACCTTTGTGGGCAACTGTGCCCTCTGTGGGGCTGCCGCATGGCTATGGTGGCGATCGCAAAGCGTCTCGTAGGGGTTTGTGGCGTATCTTCCCCCTCTAGGGAACTCGGAAAAGCTTACAGCATTAGTTGAAATTGGCAGTGCTCAAGCACTTCCAGTATCCTGATAATCAAGTTCCCCACCTTCCCCCGCCAAGGGTGTGATCAATGTGGCCAATACATCAATACAATAGTCAACTCTTGATCTTTGCCGTCGATCTTCGCCGTAGAACAAGGAGGAATACTTGCCCATCAATCTAGCCCTCAATGCCTAAACCTCTGTGGAGGCTGCAATGGAAAGTAGTGCCGAACTGACCGCCCTGTTTGTTATAGCCGTTGTCTTGGGCATTGGTGCCCAAGTGATTGCCCAGTGGCTGCGGCTGCCCAGTATTGTCCTATTGTTGCTGACAGGGATTGCTTCAGGCCCTAGCGGCTTAGGACTAGTACATCCAGAGGTACTAGGGGAAGGTTTAGAGGTCTTAGTGCCCCTGTGTGTAGCCTTGATTCTGTTCGAAGGGGGCTTGAGTCTCGATCTTACGCGGGCTGACCAAGACATTACGGGTAGCCTTTGGAAACTCGTGAGCATTGGTGGCCTCATCACCCTGGTAGGGGGGGCAATGGCTGCCCATTGGCTAGGGGAATTTCCTTGGCAACTGGCGTTTCTCTACGCATCCCTCATCGTTGTTACTGGTCCAACGGTGGTTGGGCCGCTCCTGCGGCAGGTGGGGGTGGAGCATAAATTGGCGGTGATTCTTGAAGGGGAAGGCGTGCTCATTGACCCCATTGGTGCCATTTTGGCAGTGGTGGTGCTCAACGTAGTTCTCAACCAAGACTTGGGGATGGGGGCGATCGCCCTTGAAATTATTCAGCGCTTGGCGGTGGGGGCATTGATGGGTGGCCTTGGTGGCTGGTGCCTGAATCGGTTTCTGCGCCGCGCCTGGTTTTTGGTTGATGACCTGCGCAATCTCTTAGTGCTTGCTGTCCTCTGGGGTCTGTTCTGGCTCTCAGATCAACTGGTGAGCGAATCTGGCCTCATGATGGCCGTTGTCTTGGGGCTGGTGCTGCGGGGGTCTGATGTGCCGGGGGGACGGCTGCTGCGGCGCTTCAAAGGGCAACTGAGTACGCTGTCAATCTCGGTGTTGTTTGTGCTGCTGGCCGCCGATCTCTCGATTGCTGGCCTGTTGGAGCTAGGCTGGTCGGGCGTGCTCACGGTTTTGTGCTTGATGTTCCTCATCCGTCCCCTTGGGGTTCTGCTTTGTACATGGGGCAGTGATCTCAGTTGGCAACAAAAAGCCTTTCTCAGTTGGATTGCGCCGCGTGGAATTGTGGCCGCCTCCGTGGCCTCTCTTTTTGCAATTACGCTAACCAATGCTGGCATTAGTGGCGGCGATGCCATCAAGGGACAGGTGTTCCTGACAATTCTCATGACGGTCTTTGGTCAGGGCTTAACGGCTCGCTGGCTGGCAACGCAACTAAATGTTCGGGCACAGGGGGCATCGGGGGTAATGATTGCTGGCTGCACCCCCTTGGGTCGCCTGTTGGCGCGGATTCTGCGCGATCGCGGGGAGGAGGTGGTGATGATTGACACCGATCCAGAGGCCGTCGAACAAGCCCGCCGTGAACACTTACCGGTCTATCTCAGCAGTGCCCTTGACTTGAATATTTTACAAGAGGCAGGAATTACCCAATTGGGCACCTATCTTGCTGTAACCAGCAATACGGAAGTCAATGCGGTTTTGGCACAGCGCGTCCTCGAGGAATTTCATCCCCCCCGTGTCCTGGCTGCCCTTGAGTTAGAGGATTGTCCCTTGGGCTTAAGTCCTGCCTTTGCTAGCCAACTTTCCATTAAAAAATGGAACGAATACATCAGGAGCAATGCTGTACGCCTAGGGGAACTGGTCATTGAGGAGGAGCGATCGCAGTTGCAACGCCAACATCTGGAAGCGTTAGTGCGCTCTAGCAAAGTTCTCCCCCTCCTTGTGGAACGGCCAGAGGGATTGCGGGTCGTGCGAGCCAATGAAGAGTGGCAAGTGGGGGATCGCTTGATTTATTTGCTGCACAGCCCCAAACCCCACACCCTGCCGGCAGCTCTCATTTCTGGCTGGCAAATGAATACCCAAGTGGAATCAGTGCTCGTTCCCAGCGAAGCCTCTACCGCCAAGGGAACCTAATCCCCGGCTGACCGTCCATAGGCATCAAGAGAGTAAGCTGCGTGTTGTCCCCCTCAGGAGGGGGAGGCGCAACCCGTCAACCATCTTTAATGTCTTTATTTGGAGAGATTTGTTATGCAGAACCTATCACGGCGCAGCTTGGCTATCTTGAGCTGTGGCTTAATGAGTTCTAGCACTCTTGCCCTTTTGGCGGCTATTCCAGCTCAAGCCCAATCCCGTTTTAGCGATACCCAAGGCATCTGGGCACAGGCCTGTATTGACCACCTTGCTAGCCGCAATATCATCAGTGGCTATCCCGATGGCACCTTCCGTCCCTTTGCGGCAGTGACTCGTGCTGAATATGCAGCAATGCTGGGGAAGGCGTTTCCCAATGCGCCAGTGGTGCGCGCCCCCAGCACGTTTAACGATGTTCCGAGTACATTTTGGGCAGCCAGTGCAATTCAAAATGCCACCCGTACAGGCTTTTTGAGTGGCTATCCCGGCAATGTATTTCAGCCCAATCAGAACATTCCGCGGGTTCAGGCGATCGTAGCCTTGGCCAGCGGCTTGCAATATCCCACCCCTTCCTCGGTTGAGGAGGTCTTAGCCCAGTTTAATGATGCGGCGGCGATTCCAGCCTACGGGCGTACGGGGGTGGCTGCTGCCACTGCGAAACAGGTGGTGGTGAACTATCCCAATGTGCAGTTCTTTGCCCCCAATCAACTGGCCACCCGTGCGGATATTGCCGCCTTCCTCTGTCAAGCGACCCGTGCCCCCGGCGCCCAAGCCCTGGTGCCCACTCAGTACATTGCCGGTGCAGCAACTGCTTCCCCCATTGCCCTCAGTCTGCCAGCGGGTCAGCAAATTTCAGCCCGCTTTCCCGATGCGGAGCGGATTGTCCTCAGCCCCAATGAAACGGTTGCCATTCGCTTGGTGACGGCTGCCGATGTCCGCGATAGCCAAGGGCGTCTTGTGATTCCCATGGGCAGTGAAATTTTTGGTCAAATCCAGCCCGCCCAAGGAGGCTCCCAATTTGTGGCTAATACGGTGGTGATCAATAATCGCCAACTGCCAATTGCCGCCAATTCCCAAGTGATTCGCACGATTCGCGATGCCCGTGACCCCAACATTGGCAATGTCTTCCGCAATGCGGCCATTGGTTCGGCGGTAGCTGCAGGTATTTCTGGTCTTGCAGGAAACCGCACGATTACGCCCCTTAAAGTGCTCACGGGAACAGTGACGGGGGCAGCCATTGAAACCAACCAAGGACGGCCTGCCACCTCCATTATTCGCGATACACTGATTGGTGCCGCTTTGGCCACCGGTGCCTCGGCAGTAATTGGCGATCGCAAAGTTACGCCCGAAAAAGTGATTACGGGTGCAGCTGCCGGTGCAACCATTGGGGGCGTTATTGATCCGGCGGTGCAGCGACTGGTGGTGGTGGATGCCAATACGGATTTAGGCTTGACCCTAACTCAACCCTTTACGGTCTCCCGATAGCAACTAGGCACGAGCCAACCCCAGCGATCGCGCGCATTCTTCTACCGCCCTGGCCACTGCTGGTACCACCCGTGGATCAAACACCGAGGGAATGATATAGGCTGAGTGCAGTTCCGAGGGACTCACTAAAGCGGCGATCGCGTCTGCAGCTGCCAGAAACATTTCCTCGGTCAGCCGCGGGGCTCGACAGGCGAGAACCCCCTTAAATACCCCCGGAAAGGCCAACACGTTGTTGATTTGATTTGGATAGTCACTGCGTCCAGTGGCCACTACCGCCACTTGGTCAAGGATCAGTTCGGGGTGAATTTCCGGCACGGGGTTGGCCATGGCAAACACAATGGCGGCTTTGGCCATGCGTTGCACCATTTCCAATGTGAGGACACCGGGGCCGCTCAGGCCAATAAAGACATCGGCATCCTGTAGGGCATCGGCAAGGGTGCCGGTTTGGGTAACAGCAAATTCCCGTTGGGCAGGGGTGAGTGTTCCTTGGAATGAAAGAATACCTTGGCGATTACACAGGA
The DNA here is from genome assembly GCF_029335995.1 of Thermosynechococcus sp. Uc. NCBI lineage: Bacteria > Bacillati > Cyanobacteriota > Cyanophyceae > Acaryochloridales > Thermosynechococcaceae > Thermosynechococcus > Thermosynechococcus sp. Uc. Next base: position 35,182 of record NZ_JARJMS020000004.1, on the reverse strand, counting down.
GCAGGTTCTGGGCACCGGCTTTGCGCAGCAGTCGGCCTACGGCAATCCCCGCTGCTCCGGCGCCATTAATAACAATACGCACAGTGTCTAGGGATTTGCCCACCAACTGCAGGGCATTTTTGAGGGCAGCGAGGGTGACGATGGCAGTACCGTGCTGATCGTCGTGGAAGACAGGAATATCGAGTTCTGCTTGCAGACGGGCTTCTATATCAAAACAGCGGGGGGCACTAATGTCCTCGAGGTTGATACCACCAAAGACGGGGGCAATGCGTTTTACAGTGGCAACGATTTCATTGACATCCTGTGTGGCTAAGCAAATGGGAAAGGCATTTAGACCGGCAAACTCCTGAAAGAGCATGGCTTTGCCCTCCATGACCGGTAGAGCAGCCTCTGGGCCGATATTCCCTAGTCCCAAGACAGCACTGCCGTCACTGACAATGGCAACGGTATGGCTTTTGATTGTGAGTTTGTGCACCAAGTGCGGATCGTCAGCGATCGCCTGAGACACCCGCCCGACACCGGGGGTATAGGCCATTGCCAGGGCATCATATTCTTGGAGGGGATGTTTGCTTTTAACGGTAATTTTGCCCCCCTCGTGGAGCCGAAAGGTGCGATCGCTCACCTCTAGCACGGTAGCCTTAGTGTCAGATTTGACCGCATTGACAATAGCTTCAGCATGATTGCGGTTCGCAGCTACTACTACCAGTTCCCGCACAAGGCTATTGGCTGTTTTTTCAATCAGGGTGATGGAACCCACTTGCCCCTGCTGTTCCCCAATAACCTGAAGAACAGTTCCTAATTCTGTTGGATCCAAAGAGGTTTTTAATTGAAGTGTTAGACTGTAGGCGGGCGTTGGGGTCAGCTTAACCATTCAGACTTAACCAAAAGTTAACGGCAAAAGGTACCGTCTGATGATAACACCTCTGCCTAGTTTCCTGTTTGGGTGGCAATGGGCAGAGGCGCAGCTTTGCAGGCAGCCAAAATGGCGCGATCGCCGGCACTGAGGTGACGTAGGTGATAAAAGCTGAATAAGTCAATTTCCGCTGGATAGGTTTCCTCTTCATAGGTGGGGAAAACGGTTACCTGAAGTTGGCGATCGCCAACGGTACCCCGAAAACAGTCAAAAGAGGAATTGGGCAAATAAAGTGCCCCATAGACATTGCGATCTTTGACTTCAAAGACAATATAGCTGTGGCCTACCTGTTGGGGCTGCGGAGACTCCCCAAAAAGATATAGCCCATTGGCCAATGGAAATTGATTTTGTCGTGCCAAAAGTGGTTGAGCGATCGCCAGCCCATTGGCAAACCCAAGGGCAACCAGTCCCAATAAAACTGAAAGTGACTGACCCAAACGTGCCAATGAAATCATTCTATTTCCCTACCTGAAACGCAAAGTCATCTAAACCAGTGTTTTGAAGCGTCAGCCGTAGCGAAGGGCGGTGTCGTTACGCTGATACTTTGATCTTGACAGGTTGATAGCCGCTTTTCGTTGGAACTATGCCACTAGTGGCACAGGCACAAGTTTCCCCCTAAAGACGATAGTCCTTGCTAGCGTTGTTAATTGATTCACATTCTTGGCAAGAAGAGAGTCGATATCCAGAAGTGTTGAACGATAGCTTGACAGGCTGGGAAAAACGTAAAGAATGCAACCTTTCCTCCCTTAAAAAGTCGAAAAAATCATAAATTTTGCATTAACTTTGTCATCTTTTAGAGCTACTGTCAAATCTATCCTCAAGCGCCTCACCCCTTGTGGCTATCCTGTTTTGATGCTCTGGGGGAACTCCTGTGACTTAACATAGCGCTTTTGATGGTATCTTTCAACACGTCAGCCGCAGAGGAATTAATTTCTTGTTAACCGTGTGTATTTTGGAGCGGATAGAAAACGTTAATTTTCTTTGCAAGGTGTTGGGTTCTGTAGTCTGGATCGCATGGACAGTGAAAAGTAAGAGGCTATGATGATTCTCAAACTGCTTCTGAGTTCGGGTTATGACACTGTACATCGGCAACCTCTCCTATGAGGCCACAGAAAACGATCTTCGCGAAGTTTTTGAAAAATATGGCGCTATTCGCCGGATTGTGTTGCCGGTGGATCGAGAAACAGGCAAACGGCGTGGCTTTGCTTTTGTCGAACTGATGGATGAAACTCAGGAGGCCGCTGCCATTGATGATCTCGACGGTGCGACATGGCTAGGGCGGGTGCTCAAGGTCAACAAGGCGAAGCCAAAACAGGCGGGGGGGCAGTCAAACCCCGCCTTCTAAGGGCATACTGGTAGGGAAGTGCTGTTCACTCTTCCTGCTATGCCTCGACGTTCGCCATCGCCACCGCGTCCCCAAACTCGTCGCTCTCCCCAACCAGAATCAAAGTCAGCGCTGAATACCCGCACTTTGGCAGTGTTGGGAGGGGTGTTTATTATTGGCGTCGGCGTGGGGGTCACCTTTAGTAAAACCACAACCCTTAACCCTGATAACGTGGCCTCGACGCAGTTTATTGATCAGGCGGCGCCTAATCCCGATATTTGTGTGCAGTTTGGTGCGAGCGCGATCGCCGTGGATACACGGATTTTTGTTACTTTTAACCCCTTCTCCGTCTTTGTTTCTCAACCCTTGATGCAGCCGGGCTGTGTGATTCGCGCCAACAACGTTGCCCTTTTAGAACAGCGGCAACTAATTACAGGAGAACAATTGCGCAGTTGTCGGCAGCGGCTGAATACATTTGGCTATGTGGGCAACCTTGAAGGCAAACCTGAAATAAGCTGTGTCTATCAGAGCACAACGGATAAAAACCTCTTCCTCAAACTCTCAGGGTTGGGAAATGGTGCTGCGGGGGAAACCAATAATTTCTAGGACACAACGATGAAGGCAATGAAGTGGCCACGGCTGCGCTGGCGTGCAAGTCAGGGCGTACAACGCTTGGGTACGGCCTTTCTCTTGATGGGTCAAGTCATCTTCTATCTAGTGCGGGGCCGGATTGCTCTGCGCAACTTAATTGAGCAAATGGCTTTGGTGGGACCTGCTTCCCTCAGTGTTGCCCTAATTACAGCAGCGTTTGTGGGCATGGTATTTACGATTCAAGTTGCCCGTGAATTTATTACCTTTGGTGCCACCTCTGCGGTGGGTGGGGTGCTGGCGATCGCCCTTGCGCGGGAACTTGGCCCTGTGCTGACAGCGGTGGTACTCGCCGGTCGGGTTGGCTCCGCCTTTGCGGCTGAAATTGGTACCATGAAAGTTACTGAGCAAATTGATGCCCTTTATATGTTGGGCACAGATCCTGTGGACTATTTAGTGGTGCCACGGTTTATTGCCTGCGTGCTGATGTTGCCAATTCTCAATCTCTTGGCATTGGTGACAGGGCTGTGGGGGGGCTTGATTATTGCCGATTATCTCTATGGCATTCCCCGTGGGGTTTATGTTGAGTCCATTCAGAACTTCCTGCAAACTTGGGATCTGTGGAGTTCGATAATCAAGTCCGGTATTTTTGGGGGGGTGGTGGCCATCATTGGCTGCAACTGGGGCATGACAACGACAGGAGGCGCCAAGGGGGTCGGTCAATCCACCACGGCTGCTGTGGTGATCTCCCTATTGGCGATCTTTATCCTCAACTTCTTCCTGTCTTGGGCTCTCTTTGGCGGCAACAGTAGCCTTGTTCCCACGTTTTAGAGGGCAAACCGGTGGAACTGCGGGTGGGGCAAGGCTGGCGGGTGGGCTGGCGCAATGATCAATTCTATACGGGGTTGGTGGGGGCTCAAGATTGGGCAACGGAACTCACTAGTAGAGAATTCAAGGCATTTGTGGATTTATTCCGTCAACTCCACGGGGAGCTTCAGGCGATCGCCCCTGAATTGATGCCGCAGGAAATGATTACCCTCAGTGGCAGCAACAACGCTGTCCATTTGGAATTGGAGGGCTATCCCCATAGCTATAGTCTGCATTTAATTGTGTTGGGCGATCGCCGAGTGGAGGGGACATGGCCTGCCCCTGTGCCCCCAGACTTTCTCCTCGCCTGCTGTGAATTGCAGGACAGGATTGCGCAGAGTCAAAGTTTAGAATAAAAGACATCCTTCTCGGTTGCGATCGCCCCTATGACCTCTGCCAAGTCCTCGAAGGTCAGCCCCGCTTTGGCGGCACTTGTCAATACCATCAAACAGTTGCAACAGCAAGAGCAAATTGGCGGACTGATTGCTCCCTTGGTGAGTTTTGCCCAAGAAACCCTCGGCATGTCCTTTGTCTGGTTGGCGCTGTACAACGAAACCTCTAAACAACTCATCGGTCAGGGGGGAACAACGCCCGTTGGTGATCATCTCTTGCTTAAGCAAAAATTGACCCTTGCTGCCGGTAGCCTCCTCGACCAGGTATTAATGAACCGCAAGCCCATTAGCTTACCCAGCCTAAAAGAGGAGCCGCGCTTGGCAGAGTTGCGGGAAGCCGCCACCCGCTTGGGTCTGCAAGGCACTGCCATCTATCCCATTATTCGTCAGCGTCAAGCCCTTGGCATTCTCATGGTTGGTTCCACGGCATGGGGTGATACCCTGCGCGGGGATGATTTAGCCCACATGAGCCTCCTGGTGAGTGCCTTGGGGGCAGAACTAGAACGGCTGACAGCAACCCAAGCAACGAAAGCTGCGCCGGCAGCAAAGCAAGCGGCTGCTCCCACCATTGGCAGTGAGGACCCCATACGTCATCTCCTCCAAGAGGCCAGCCGTGCCTCTAGTTTAGGTCAACGCATTGAAGCGTTGTTGCGAGCAGTACACCAATTCTGTCAACCTCAACGCACTAGTCTTTTTTGGCGAGATTTGGAGCAGCCCCTCTATCGGCGGCGCAGCTACACCGTTGGTAAACCCCAAAGCCGTGAGAGCCAGCGGCAACCCTTGGCCATTACACAGCAGGAATTAGCCGGTTGTTACACTGCCCTTGCCAGCGGTCAAACCGTGAGTGTCAGCGATAGTCAAAGTGTCGTCAGTGCCACTGCGCCATTGCGGTTGATGCAAATGCTGAATTGCCGCGCCCTTGTCGCGACCCCAATTCTAGTAGGGACGGATGTCATAGGCTTTCTCACGCTGGAGCACAATGAACCTTACCCTTGGAACGACAACGAGAGGAAACTCCTCCAAGTCGCCGCAGAGCTATTGGCATTAGCAGCCCCCACTGAACGCCTTGAGCACCTTTTAGCACAAACTCAGCACACCCAAAGCTTAGTGAGTGAGTTGGCCCAAGCTATCTGTGATGAGCAGGACTGGAAGCAAGTGCTCCATCATGCGGGTGAAAAATTAGCGGCGGATTTAGGGGCACAGTGGGTCTTTTTGCTGACGTACAATCCTTTGACTCAAGCCTTTGATGTCCTGTTGCAGTATCCAGCTCCCCGTGGGCGCGATCGCCATCCGCCATTTCCGCCTCTGCAAAAAATGGATTGGCAGCTTCTGGAAACAGCAACAACAGCTGTTGCCCTTGAGGACTACAGACATGAACTGCGCCTCCACTCTTGGAAAGAGGTTCTCGGCAAGCTGAATATTCAGTCTCTTCTAGTGGCAACCACTACCCCCGGCCATTCTTTGGAGGCACTGCTGTTGGTGGGGCGGAATGAACCGACGACTTGGGGCAAAAGTCAGCAAACCCTGGTACAGGAGGTGGCGCGCACCCTTGGCCTCATTAGCCATCAATGGCAACTGCAAAACACAAATACACAGCAGGAGCAGGTGCGATCGGCAATGCTGGCGGGTCTTACGGCACTGCAGCGCACCCAAAACCTCGAGCGCATTGAACTGACGGGTTTGCAGCAGCTTATGAACTTAATGCAAGTGCCCCTTGTGGCTCTAGTGACTTGGCGACCAGGGCAGACCATTGGTTCAATTGTGGCACCCCCCCCTGGTCATCCCAAGTTTGCCATTCGCCATGAGGCTGAAGTGGCCATCTATGAAGACCCCTTGATCCACAGCGCCTTGATGGCCTCCCAAGCCGATAACTACGGCAATCCCTACGCTTGGTTAATTCAAACCACAGCAGCAGAACTGGATTCACGCACGCGGGAGTGGCTCTCAGGGCCAGATATTGGTCAAATTTTAGCGATCGCCCTGCGCACAGATCCAGAATATGAGCCTTCGGGAGTTCTCATTGTTGCTGATCGGCGCGATCGCCACTGGTCAACCTTGCACCTAGAGGCCTTCATTACCCTTGTCAACCATTTGGCTTGGGCACACCGCAGTACCTCCCTCATTCAGATGCTCACCCAAGGTTGGCAAACCCTTGAAACGCTCAACTGGTATAAACACCGTCGCCTTGAACAGGTCTATGGTCAACTGGCGGGTTTTTGCAATCAGTTGACGCAATGGCTTCAGCAGCACCCTGAGGTGGATCCACTGCTGCGGCGGTTGGGCACGCTCTTGCAAACCCAGTTGGAATCCCTCCATCCCCTCTTGAGCCATGAGGTGTGGCAACTAGACAAAGCCAGTGACACAGCGGGTCTAGCTGTGCTCCTCAAACGGGTAATGGATCGCATTGAAAACTGGAAGCAGCGCAAGCAACTGTGGATTCAGGTGCACAATCAGCCCGTGCTCACCCTCAGCGGCGACATCAATAAGCTGGAGTTAATCCTCTATGAGCTACTGCTGTTTGCCTGCCAGCGATCGCCCTCCCAAGGTCGCATTGACATTTGGTGCCAACAAATCGAAAGCCTAGGTCAAGGGGGCAAAATACAGTCTTGGCTAGAACTCTCCATTACCGACAACGGCGAAGTGGAGCCCCAGTTACTCATTAAGCTGCACCAACTCGAACATCTCGACTGGCTTGCCCCCTCCAGCCTCGATCAGCCCCCCGGACGGCACCTTAAAGTCTGCTTTAACCTGTGCCAGCGCCTAGGCTACAACCTCGATATGTATAAATTAGAAGATGGCCGCTTCCTCAGTCGTCTGCTGATTCCCCTGAATAATGGCGACACGGGTACCTTTGAACTACAATCCTCGCAACCCCGCCAATGACCTCGAGCACGATCGCCCTTCTCGGCCTCCCCAATACTGGTAAATCCACATTTTTCAATCGCCTTGCCGCAGCGCGTGCCCATGTCGGCAACTGGCCGGGAATTACGGTGGACTTGGCAGAAGCCGAGATTGCCCTCAATGGTGAGAGGGTTAAGCTAGTGGATTTGCCGGGCATCTACGATCTGGCGGGGACGGCTGCTGATGAAACCATTGTGCGTGAGTTTTTCCAGCAGGTGCCGGTGCGGCTGGTGTTGGTGATTCTTAACGCCAGTCAAATTGAGCATCAATTGCGCTTGGCGCTGCAGGTGCAGGCTTGGGGGCTACCGATGGTCGTACTTCTGAATATGGCCGATGAAGCCCGACAACTGGGAATTCAAATTGATACGGAGAAATTGAGCGATCGCCTCGGGGTGCCCGTAGTGGCGCTCAGTGCTAAATACGGCGGTGGCTACTGGCAGGCCTATGAAACGATTTGTCATGCCCTCAAGGAGGCGCCCATTCCCGCAACCCCCCTCTTGAGACCACTGTTGCCAGAGATTGATCCAGAGGCGATCGCGCCTCTAGTGGCGGACACTGTCACTTTCCCCAGTGGCGCCGTTCGCAGACTAACAGAGCAGTTGGATTACTGGTTGCTGCATCCCCTGTGGGGACTCCCCCTCTTTTTTGCGGGGCTATACCTTGTCTTTCAAGTGGTGTGGGTGTTAGGTCTTGGGGTGCAAGGCTGGCTCAGTGATACCTTTGACGCTTTTCAAGGACAGGTATTGGAGCCATTCCTTGCCGGGCTTCCTCCCTTACTCAGCAGTTTGCTCATTGAGGGCATCTACGGAGGCATGACGACGGTGGCAGCGTTTGTGCCTTTAGTAACAATTTTCTTTATTGTGATGGCGATTGTCGAGGACAGTGGCTATCTTGCCCGTGCCGCCTACCTGATGGATGGTTTGATGGCTCGTTTGGGCTTGGATGGGCGCAGTTTTGTCCTCAGCTTAATGGGCTTTGGCTGCAATGTCCCTGCCCTGATGGCGACTCGCATTATTCGCTCGCCGGGACTGCGGCTGCTGACGATGCTGGTTATTCCCTTTTCCCTTTGTTCGGCGCGGCTACAGGTGTTTGTGTTTCTCATTGCCTGTTTGTTTCCGCCGCAGTGGGGGGCAGCCGTCCTTGTCTCCCTCTATGGCTGGAGTATTCTGGCGGCCTTGCTTACGGCGCTCTGTTTTCAGGGGTACTTCCCCAACACGGATCCCTTTTTGCTGGAGCTGCCCCCCTATCGCTGGCCAACGGGGCAACAGGTGCTCCTGCGGGCATGGGGAGAGGTGCACCATTTCCTCGCGCGGGCAACGGGCTTTATTATGATTGGTGTCTTGGTGGTGTGGGCCTTGACCCATTTGCCCTTAAACGCTACGCCGTCGAGTCCTCAAACTTGGGCAGGGCAACTAGGTACCGCTTTGCAACCCCTGCTGGCACCCGTAGGCATTACACCCGCCCTAACGATTGCCCTGATCGTTGGCTTTGTGGCCAAGGAGATTGTCATTGGCGCGTTAGCAGTGATTTATCACCTCTCAGGTACGGCGTTACAGCAGGCGATCGCCCAGGAGTTGACGCCCCTACAGGCCTATAGCTTTATGCTCTTTACGCTCCTGTACACCCCCTGTCTCAGTACCCTTGCTACGCTCTGGAGTGAATCAAAACGCTGGCAGTTTAGTCTTTTTGCTACCCTCTATGCCCTAGGGATGGCATGGGTTGTGAGTGGCAGTGTCTATCAACTGGGACACTGGTGGGGATGGGGCTGATGGTCACCCTCTGCGGCATTGGCGTAGGACCAGGAGACCCCGAACTCATTACCCTCAAGGGCTGGCGGCGTCTCCAGCAAGCAAAGGTGATTGCCTTTCCCGCAGGACTAGGGGGACGACGTGGCATCGCGGAGGAGGTAATTGCCGGCTACAAAGAACCCTGGCAAACCTGCCTTCCCTTGGAGTTTCCCTATGTTCTTGAACAAGCGGTTTTAGAACAGGCATGGCAAAAGGCGGCAGAGCAAGTTTATGCATACCTCGTTCAGGGCACTGATGTGGTTTTTGTCTCCGAAGGAGATGTCAGTTTCTACAGTACGTTTTCCTATCTGGCGGCAGCCGTCCAAGCCCTTGCCCCCCACGTCCAGATTGAGGCCATTCCAGGGGTTTGCTCGCCCTTGGCAGCAGCGGCCAGTTTGGGGGTGCCCCTGACCTTGGGGAGCGATCGCCTAGCAATTTTGCCGGCGATGTACCATGTGGAGGAGTTAGCCCAGGTGTGGGCGTGGGCGGAAGTAATGGTTTTAATGAAGGTGCGATCGGTCTATGGTCAGGCCTGGCAGTGGCTCCAGGAACACCGCCTCTTGGAACAGGCAGCAGTGGTGAGCTGGGCAACAACGCCGAAACAGCAAATCTACACCCCCCTTACGGACTTTCCGACCTTAACTTTGCCCTACTTTTCACTGCTCATGGTTTGGAAAAGGAAGTTGCATCTGCGGAACGTCTAAGTCAATCCCAAATTTCCACTCAAATAGTCTTGTAACTGTTGGGCATGGTCGTGGGCGAGATGGGCTAAGGGGAGGTCGCTCAGGGGAAACGCCTGTACCGCACACACTTCCTTGACATCCAAAACCTTTGGCTCACCGACAACGCGGGCGGCAATGGCAATACACACAGCATGAACGCGGGGATCTCGCCGCGGGTCAGAATAAACTCCCACGAGGCCTTCAAAGTGTTTAAGGTGCAGTCCGGTTTCCTCAGCCAGCTCCCGTGCCCCTGCATCGAGAATTGTTTCCCCCCAATCCATCATGCCACCGGGTAGCGACCATTGCCCTGTATCGCGGCGCTGAATGAGAATCAGGCGATCGCCCGCCGTCAGGGCAATCACCGAGACAGCAACAAAGGGATGTCGCCACACCCGTTTCAAGAAAAAACGGGCAATTCGCCAAAACCAGTTCACCCCTGTAGCCGCTCCAGATCCGCTAGCACTTGTGCAACATGAGCATCGGGTTTGACGCGCCGATAAATGGCCGCAATTTTGCCCGCAGGATCAATGATAAACGTATCCCGATAAACACCAAGGTATTCCTTGCCCATGAACTTTTTCGGACCGTAGCTGCCATAGGCTTGGGCAACGCTGGCGTCTGCGTCTGACAGCAGGGGAAAGGGCAAGTTGAGCTTTTGCTGAAATTTGGCGTGGGAGGCAACGCTATCGGGGCTGATGCCGAGAACCACAACGTTGCGCTCCCCCAAGACAGGAGTGACATCGCGGTAGGTACAGGCTTCCTTGGTACAGCCAGGGGTATTATCGCGGGGATAAAAGTAGAGAATCAGCCACTGACCCTGAAAATCGGCCAAGCGCACAGTCTGCCCCCTGGCGTCTGGGAGTTCAAAAGGAGGGGCGATCGCCCCAACGGTTAGGGACATTTCTGAGCAATTCCCAATGTTTTGCCATTTCTATCTTCTCCCAGTTTGGCGCCTGCGGCGGTGGCTCTCGCCCTCAAAAATAAAAAGGCGGACAAACAGATACACCATGAGCTGGCGATAGCGATAGAGTAGGAGGGCAATCGCCGGTGTTAGAACCACAAAAAAGCCATAGAAGCCAACGACGGTTGCTAAATCGGTATGGAAAAAATCGCGGGCCAGACGAACAAAATCGTGATCCATCCCCCCTTTGCCCATTAGGTACATCTCCCGAAACACAGGATTAAACTGCAACTGCCAAGCAAAGCGCATGTTAAAAAACACGATGAAAAATCCGACCATACTGTAGAGGGGGCGTTCAATTGGATAGCGACACCCCCAACCACTAAGGGCACAGTAGAGAAAAATCACTGCAAAGATGAGCTCGAAGCCATGCCCCATCGCCACAAAAAGCATTTCATGGACGGGAGTGAAGGCCACAAGGGTATAAAGCAGCGTCAAGACCCCAAGGCAAGCCAGAGTAAGGCGATGGTGACGGTAGAAATAGGCCAAGGCCAGCAATCCTGTATAAATGAGCAGCACAATGCCCCCCGCGCGATCGCCGTGGAGGGTGACGCCGCCACCATAGCGAAAATCAAAGGCGGGCACTGCCGCATAACCAAAGAGCCACGCCATCACTGCATGACCCATCTCATGGACAAGGGTAATCAGCGGACTGAGTAAAAAGGTTACTTGCTCTGATGCCAAAAGGAGAAGCGATAGACCGAATCCCGCTGCGATCACTTGCCAATCTCTGGGGCTGAGGGGTTGTACGGGAATGCCAAACTCTTCCTTGCGGGGGAGCGCGAGGTTCTGGCGCAGATGCCCACCCTTGGCAAGGCGTTGCAACTCATGGGGATGCGTGAGATCTAGTACCTCTTGCCAGCGTTCCTTGCTGTCTTGGTAGGCCGTGATCAGGATGTTGCTGTGGGCGTAGCTTGGCCAAGAGATTAGTTCGCGAGCAAGTAGCGTTAGCACAATCGCAGCAGCAACAGCTGTCGGACACTGGAGGCGCAACAACAGACATTCGCGCCGCTGGTGTACGGTTACGGCGATTCCCTGAGGCGCAAGCGCCGCCCCTAGGAGGGCTTGAATGGCCTCGAGATCCCCTCTGGCAGCCGCGAGGCGTCGGGCAGAGCAGGTCATGATCTACTCCGATTCCAGGCGGCGTAACCACTCGCGATCAATGGCTTCCGATTGGGCGAGTTCCTGCTCGACTAAATCCTGATCTGAGCGATAAATAACATCCTGCTCATGGATTTGCCGCTGCTGGGCGTAGGCTTGAGCCGCCCGTAATTTAGCACGTAACTGCGGTGTGGGATTGGCTAGGAGATTGGCGTAATGGTAGCGGCGGGCATTGCGATCGCGAATGCGTTGGTTTTGCCATAGCAACCAGTAGTAACGCCCCAGGGGAATTCCCAAAAAGCCAAGGCCATAGCCCAGCAAAATCCAAAAGATGGAGGCTACAAAGGCCACCAGTCCCCCCAGTTGTTGGGCGATCGCCCCATCTCCCAACAGGTACCACAACATCAGTGCCCCGATGAGGTTAATACAGCCCAAGCCAATGGCCACCATAATTTGCCAAGAGGGGGCGCGACTAAAGTGCCAGAGGCGTTCTTCCAAGATCGGGGGAAGCGTTTGCCGCTGATCTTTGCGAGTTTGAGCCGTTGTTTGTAACTCAGGAAAGCGATAGATAATCTGCCCTGTCTCCGTGACTTCGGGGCGGCCATTAAAGTGGGTCAGCACGGGCAGCATATACCACTCGTCGTCCCCCGGATCGGTGTCTAAATCGAGATAGGGGGCAATTTGCTCTGCGGTGACCGCCCCGCCATTGTTGCGGATGACTTGGCCAATGAGTTGCCAGCGGCGTTCTTCCAAGTCAGCATTGGGATTGCCATCGCCAAAAAGGAAAGAATAAACCCCCTCAAAGAAGTTCATCTCCTCGCCATTGTCTTGGGACAAGGGGGGCGATCGCCGCAGCGACGGATCACCAAAGAAGTACCAAAAGTCAGGAAAGACCCAAAAATGAATGCCACCGCCCCCCCAAGTGTTCCCTCGACCGCGATCGTCACTGTCTCGCCCTTGACTGGAAAGGGCAATCAAAATCATGGCGATCGCTAGGAAAATCAGAACAATCGAAAGAATAAGAAAAATGCCAAAGGAAATGCGAATTAGATAAAAAACAACACCCCAAACCCTCTGCGCCACTGCCCGCAGCCGCAGTTGCCAGTACTTGGCTTGCAGGATACTGCGAAAATTTCTGGGAAAGACGTAGGCAATATCACCGCTTTCAGCCACTTGGAGTGTTCCGCCGACATCGGCAGCCAAGGTCATTAATCCTTTTTCAGCCGTTTGCAGCGGCAAGCCTGCCGTCCCCGCCACATCCCCGGCGGTAACCCGGTACCCCAGTGTTTCTACAGCTTGCAGCAGGCGGCGATCGACCGTCATGTTTGCCTCCCTATTTGGCAAAGGGTCCTTCTTCCACCCTAGCGTTTTCTGACAGGTCTGAGGGAGACAAAAAGAACCCACCCTATGGGCAGGTTCGGTGCACAGATCAGTCTGAGAAAGAGGGGCAATTAGCCCACCGCTTCAAAATAGACTTTGGATTTGACGGGGTCAGGGTTCATGGTTTTGTCACCGGGTTGCCAGCCCGCAGGGCAGACTTCGTCGGGGTGAGTTTGAACGTATTGAATAGCTTGCAGTACCCGCAGGGTTTCGTCAACGTTACGGCCAAAGGCCAAGTTGTTGATTGTTGCGTGTTGGATAATCCCTTCTTTGTCAATGATAAAAAGACCGCGCAGGGCTACCCCTTCTTCGGTCAACACGTTGTAGGCAGTACTGATTTCTTTCTTGAGGTCGGAAACAAGGGGATATTTGAGATCGCCGACACCCCCAGCTTTGCGATCGGTTTGCGTCCAAGCCAAGTGGGAGAACTGGCTATCCACAGACACGCCAAGGATTTCGGTGTTCAGCTTAGCAAATTCGTCGTAGCGATCGCTAAAGGCAACAATTTCCGTGGGGCAGACAAAGGTAAAGTCCAAAGGATAGAAAAAGAGAACCACGTATTTACCGCGATAGTCCGAGAGTTTAATGGTTTTAAACTCTTGGTCATAAACAGCAACTGCTTCAAAATCAGGGGCGGGCTGACCCACGCGCAGACAGTCAGACATAAACCTCGTACTCCTAACTACGACAGGTTGAATAGGGCTGTTCACATTTTTTAACAGCTACGCCTACTATATCATACTCATAACGGTTTTGATTATGAAATAGCTGATCGCTGCCACCGCCGCTCCAGGAGGCGAGAAAGCCGTGACAGGGGAAAACAGAGGGCAAAGTAGAACATCGCGCCCAAAACATAGACAAAGAGCTTCCGCTGCGGATCTGTAATCGGATTGGCAAAGGTGCTGGTCGTGTTTTGCAGCTCTGGAACGCCAATGACCACCAGCAGAGCGCAGTCCTGCATCAGCGTAATGAAGTTATTGGTAAAGGGGGGCAAGATGATCACAATGGCTTGGGGCAGAATAATCCGCCATAGGGTTTGTCGATCTGAGAGCCCCAAACTGAGACTTGCTTCCGTTTGTCCCTTGGGAACTCCCTCTAGGCCACTGCGAAAGACTTCGCTCAAGTAGGCACCGTAGTTAAAGCCCAAGCCAAGAATGCCGTAGAAAATGTAGTTAAACAGGGGTGACACAAGGCGGTTACTTTGCAGCACAGTCATGACATCAAAGGCAATTTGGCGAGGATCAAACCCCCACTGACTTAAGAGGCCACCAATGCCAAAGCCCCAAACGAGCAGTTGCACCAGTGTAGGGGTACCCCGCACGAATTCAATATAAACCGTACTGAGCCAACGCAATGGACGGGCAGGATGTAACCTTGCCCAGGTGGCGATCGCCCCCAAGATCACCGCCAAAAGCAAACTAAAGACTGAGATTAGAAACGTCGTAATTGCCGCCTGAAAGAGAAATGGTGCATATAGTCCTAACGTGTCGCGAAAGGAGTAAAGATAGCCACAAAAGGCAAGAATACCCAGCCCTAGGCAGAGTAAAAAGATGCCATTGAGCCACTTTGCCCAAGGGGGGATTAACGGTGCCACTTGCTGCATTCTCGAAAGAGCGGGATTTTTGTCAGGAGGATGATACCATCTTGTTTTGCGGGGAAGCATTCTCCACAGAACCACAGGAAAAGTAGGCAAGAAATTCCTGATTGCCCGCAGGCCCTAAAATTGGCGAGGGAGTCACACCGTGGCACTGCCAACCCAAAGCCTCGGCTGCTGCTATCACCTGAGCCACCGCTTCTTGACGTGCCTTGGCATCGCGCACTACACCATTTTTGCCTAGGCGATCGCGCCCCACTTCAAACTGTGGTTTAACTAAGGCAATCAATTCTCGCGGCGGTAGGAGCAATTCCCAGAGCGCGGGTAAAACTTTAATCAGCGAAATAAAGGAAACATCCACCACACCGAGATTTGGTCGGGGTGCATCATCGCTGTACAGATCAGCAGGCGTAAGATAGCGCAGGTTGGTGCGTTCCTTCAAAATAACACGCGGGTCTTGGCGCAGCTTCCAGTCCACCTGCCCATAGCCAACGTCAACGCCATAGACAAGTCTGGCTCCCGCTTGCAGCAGACAGTCTGTAAATCCCCCTGTGGAAATGCCTCCATCCAAACACACGCGATCGCGCACCACCACAGGAAAGACCCCTAGGGCATGGGCGAGCTTTTCACCGCCGCGGGAGACATAGGGGGATTTAGCCTTGATCTGAATTGAGGCATCCGCCGCAACCAACGTCCCCGGTTTGTCAATGGGCACGTGATTCACTTGGACTTGGCCGGCTCGAATCCAGCGCTGCGCCTGCTGACGGCTTTCACACAGGTGCCGCTCCACAAGGAGACTATCCAAGCGTTGTTTGCGGGGATTCATTGGTCTTTTTGAAGGGGGGCAAAGGCAAACAGTTGATTGACATTAAGGGCGAGACCCTGCACATTGGGCTGGGCGAAGAGAGTGGTTTGACTCTGCCATAAAGGCAAGAAGGCCACAGCCTCAGCATTGAGTTCCTGAAGCTGACGCAATAGCGCCCTACGGCGTTGGGGATCCGCCTCACGGCGACTGGCAACAATCAGCTCATTGGCCTCAGGACTGTAGAAAAACGATCCCCAAGCGGCACTGGCACCACTTTCGCAGCCCGTTTTCACAGAACCGCGATCGCAACTGAGGAAAGGTTCCAAGTAGTTATCGGCATCGTAAAAATCACCGTACCAGTCAAGCAAGACCAAAGGATAGGCTCCACTTTCTAAATTGCGGTAGATTGTCGCAGCGTCGGCACTGTCCAATTGCACTTGAACGCGATCGCCCAAATCCCGCTCCAATGAAGCTTTAATCACCGTTGCCGCCAGCACATTACTGGGCACATTGGCCCGGTACCAAAGGTTAACCACTAAAGGCTGCTGTGGTGAAATGGTTGTCTTTTGCAGCCAGTGGTCTATTTGGCTAGACTGACCGTCTCCATAGCGATCGCGAAAGACGGGTTCACTCACAGCAAATAAACTGGGCACCAACGAGTACAGGGGTTCTGCTTCCCCCAAAAAAACCCGTTCCGTAAGACGTTGACGATTGACACTGGCCGCCAAAACCCGCCGTGCCGCCAATTGATTCCAAGGTGGTTGCCGCAAGTTAATACTCAAGACGGTGACCACATTGCCTGCTCCTGTGACCACCTGCCAGTGTTTGGTTGCAGCTTCAGCCTTAAGGGCACGCATTTGATTGGGATCTAGAGCGCCGATTGCCACATCCACAGCGCCAGTGCGAAAGGCATTGTAAAGATTGGCACTGCTGGAGAAGATTTGCAAGCGAATGCCGGCATTTTGCGGTTTGCTGCCCCAATAGTCCGCAAAGGGTTCCAAGTGCACACCATCGCTACCATACTGCACCAAGCGATAGGGACCAGTGCCAACGAACTGTGCTGGCAAAAACCCATTGCCGGCTGCCCTGTACGCCGCAGGGGAAACAGCGCACAACCCACTAAAGGCCAGCAGATGCACAAAGGCAACAAAGGGTTCCCTAAGGCGAATTTCCAGTAAATCGTCAGTGATTGCTCTGATGTCTTTAACTCGTCCCGCCAAGAGGGAGGCGGGCTGACCGCCACTATTCATAAACCGCTCAAGGGAAAAGGCCATCGCCGCTGCATTAAAGGGGGTGCCATCGTGGAAGCGAACCCCTCGCCGCAAGGGAATGCGGTAAGTCAGGCCATCCTCACTCACCTCAGGTAACGCCGTGGCCAGTTGGGGAATAAGATTTTGGCCGTCATAGGTGTAGAGGCGATCGCCCAAGTTAAACAGCAGTAGTCCCGCCAAATTTTCGTAAGCATCAGCGGGGTCGAGGGTGCGCAGGCGAGCCGTGGTACCAATGACAATCCTGTGATCCCCTTGGCGGGGTACATCACCGCCACAGGCAACCAGTAGCAGACTCAACAACAGGACAAAACATTCCCACAGTCGTCGTTGTGCCACGAACCCATCCGCTCGGTATATCATCCACTAGAATCAAGGGCGAGCGATGGGACTCGAACCCACGAATGGTGGAACCACAATCCACTGCCTTAACCACTTGGCGACGCTCGCCGTATTTCCTGAGCTAGTCTTCTAGCATAGCATAGAGACCTCTACCATGAAAGTGCCCCTTGTTTCCCAAGTTATAGCACGCCCTCTCTGGTGGGGGGGCGGTGCCTTTCTGGCTTTAACCCTCACTGTTGCCTGTTTCACCAATCCCACCCCCGCCGATTATCAGCAACACGCTGCAACGGAAATTAACACGTTCCTTTTAACCCAAGTGTGTCCAGAGATCCTCAAGCGGGATGGGGCGATCGCCATGCTGGCCTTGGAATTTTGCGAGCAACTGGAGTCCCGTCCTGCAGAGGCGATCGAACGCTACATTAGTTACAACACCCAAGTCTACAACTTGGGGGTGGCGACCCTCTTTGTAACAGAATTGCCCATTCAAAGGGTCTGGAGCCTCGGCCTCTTTGGTCAAATTATCCCCCTTAACCTAGAGAAGTAACCCTTGCTCAACTTAGCCAGGGGGTCTGCAGTGGGGAAAAAGAAAGCGCCTATGCCAAGATATATCAACAAATATCAACAACGAGCAGCAAAACCACACATTAACCATGATTGGGAAAACCCTAGGCGGGCGCTATAAACTACTTCGAGTCTTGGGAGCGGGGAACTTTGGCCAAACGTTTCTTGCTGAGGATGTTCACCGTCCCATTCGTGCCAAATGCGTTGTCAAGTACCTGCGACCCGCCCGTACCGATACAGCGTTTCTCCCCTTGGCGCGATCGCTCTTTCAACGGGAGGCACAAATTCTAGAGCGGCTGGGTAGCCATGAGCAAATCCCCCGCCTCCTGGCCTACTTTGAGGAAGACAACGAGTTTTACCTTGTTCAAGATTTTATCGAGGGTCAAGTCCTACGGCAGGAATTGTTGCCGGGCTGCGCTTGGCCGGCGGCACGGGTGATTGAGTTACTTCAAGATGCGTTAGGAATTCTAGCTTTTGTTCATCAATGTGGTGTTATTCACCGCGATATTAAACCCGATAACCTAATTCGTCGCCAAGCGGATCAGCGCCTAGTCCTCATTGATTTTGGGGCAGTGAAGGAAATGGGGGTTTCTATTGGCGGCGGCACCTTAGTGGGAGAGACCCATCCCCAGACGATTGCCATTGGTACACCGGGGTATATGGCACCGGAACAAGCCCAAGGTCGTCCTCGGCCAGCCAGTGATCTCTACTCCTTGGGAATGGTGGCTGTACAGGCTTTGACGGGGTTAAATCCCCTGCAACTCACTCAAGATCCCTACGGCTATTGGTGTTGGCAAGCGGCTGAACCGGTGGGCGATCGCCTAGTGCAGTTTGTTAACAAGCTAATTCATCCTTCCCCTTACGAGCGCTTTGCTACGGCTACCGATGCCCTTGCCAGTTTGCAACAGGTGGAGGTGCCCAAATCCTTTTGGGTTCGCCTTGGTAAATTACTAAAAACGCCCGTTCAAGACCTCTGGCGATCGCCAAGGAAGGATGAGGGGGCTGCTACGATGCCGTCTGCTCCGCCGCCTTCTGTTTCCCCACTGCAAGCCACTGAACCCAAACCGCTCTTCTCTACACCGGCTGCCACCGCAGTCCCTGCCAACCAAGGTCGCCATGTGTTCATCAGTCACTCCAGTAACGGTACCGATTTGCAGTTGGCAAGTGCCCTCCAAGCGGTGTTGCAAAAAGCAGGGCACCAACCCTTTATGGCCAGCCAAAGTATCCGCCTTGGGGAGGCATGGGCGCAGCGGATTGATCAGGAGCTAAAGCGGTGTGATTTCTTTGTTCTGTTACTTTCGCAAACAGCAGCTCAAAGTGAAATGGTGCTTGAAGAAGTCCGCACCGTCAAACAGTTGCAAGCCCAAAGGAGCGATCGCCGTCCCTTTATCTTGCCTGTACGGGTGAATTTTCCCCTCGATATGCCCTTGAACTATGAGCTGCGGGGGTATTTGCATCGACTGCAACAGCGCTTCTGGCGATCGCCAGCGGATACCGACCCATTGCTGCAAGAGATTCTCGACTTAGTGAATGCCACGACAGCCCCTGTGGCCATCAGTAGCGAGTCCGCCCAAGAAACTATTGCTGAACCCGCTCCAGCCGACCCATTGGTGAGGGATGGTGCTCCCGTTCCCGTGGCGGAGCCAGAACTCCCCGAAGGTCAAGTGGAAGTGGCCTCGGCTTTTTATATTGAGCGACCTCCGATTGAGCAGCGCTGTCGCGAAACCCTCTTGCAACCTGGCTCCCTCATTCGCATCAAAGCCCCCCGCCAAATGGGCAAAACCTCACTGATGGCAAGGCTCCTCTACCGCGCCACCCAAGAGGGCTATGGCACTGTCCCCCTCAGTTTCCAACTGGCAGATGCTCAAGTGTTCAGCGATTTGGAAAAACTACTGCGTTGGCTCTGTGCCAGTGTCGGGCGGCGACTAGGGCTAGAAAACCGCCTCAATGAGTATTGGGATGACATCTTCGGCAGCAAATACAACTGCACAGCTTATTTTGAGGAGTATCTTTTACCCAACTGTCAAAAAGCGGGGACACGATTTGAGAGTCGCCCCCTGGTTCTGGGACTAGATGAAGTGGATCGGGTGTTTGAATATCCCAACGTGGCCAGTGACTTTTTTGGCCTGTTGCGGGCATGGCATGAAGAGGGCAAAAATCGCGATATTTGGCGTAACCTTCGCCTGATTGTGGTTCATGGCACCGAAGTTTATATTCCCTTGGACATTAACCAGTCCCCCTTTAACGTTGGCTTAGCGGTTGACCTCCCTGAGTTCAATCAAGAACAAATTGCCGAATTGTGTCGCCTCCACGGTCTCAACCTTTCAGAGGCACAACTTCAAGAACTTCAGCACTTGGTGGGGGGACATCCCTATCTCATTCGTCTTAGCCTGTACCACCTTGCTCGCCAAGAGCTTTCGTGGCAAGAGTTAATCGCTAACGCTGCCTCAGAAACGGGGTTATATCGCGATCACCTGCGGCGACAGTGGTGGCATCTCCAGCAGCAGGAAGACCTCGTGCCCGCCTTTAGGGAGATTCTCCAAGCGGACAAGGGCAGTCTTGTTGATAGCACCATTGGCTTTAAGCTCCACAGTTTGGGACTGATTACCCTAGAGGGAAATTTAGCTCAGGTGCGCTGTGATCTTTACCGCCGCTATTTTGGCGATCGCCTGCACTAGTTGACTGAAGTATGGGTAGTCCAAGTAGCGGTTGTGCGAGCAACAACTCCCTTGCTAAGCTAGAGGTGGAGGGGTTCGGTTATCCGCCAATGACTCTGACTAGTCTCGGATCTGTATCCCGCTGCCCAGTTATTCTTCGCGGGTTATGCCGTCTATGACGTTAATGTACGTTGCACCTCAATGGCAAACCCTAGCATTTCCCTCAACACTTTTTCTTCAACCTGTTTTAGAAATTCTGTTGAGTGATCTTCCCCCCCAGTACAAAGATGAAATTAGGCTAGGCCTCCAAGAAGCCCTGGTCAATGCGGCTCGGCACGGCAATCAACTCAACCCCGAAAAGCTGGTTTCTGTCCGTTATACCTTTTCCCCTGATCAATGCTGGTGGGTAATTACGGATCAGGGGGACGGCTTCTCACCGCCCAGTAATGTTTCTGAGACTGCGGATGAATTGTTGCCAGCCGCCGACTGTGAATGTGGTCGGGGCTTATTTTTAATCTATGCCATTTTTGATGAGGTCTATTGGAACCCTAAAGGAACGGAATTGAGCCTCTGCAAGTACCTCACATGAGTGGATAACAGCCAGTTGGGCTAAAGCGCAATGACATCAATCCAGTGGCGATACTGTGGCTCTCGACCTTCAACGATTGCCTGTAATTGTTTTTGCAGTTGGAGTGTCAAGGGGCGATCGCTAGGCAGTGTATAGGTCTCAATGCGACTGACGGGCACAATTCGCGCAGCCGTGCCGGTTAAAAAAACTTCATCGGCAATGAGGAGTTCCGTGCGATCCACGGGGCGCTCAATGACCTTGACGCCGGCTGCTGCTGCCAGTTCAATCACACTGCGGCGGGTAATCCCCTCAAGAATATCCTGATCCACACTGGGGGTAATCAGTTGGCCTTCCCGCACCAGAAAGAGATTCATGCCTGTGGCTTCGCAGACTTTCCCTTGATCATTGAGGAGGATTGCTTCGTCAAAACCGCTGGCAACCGCTTCTGTTTTTGCAAGAGCAGAGACAATGTAAGAGCTGGTCAGCTTACCCCGCAAAGGAAACGAGCGATCGCACTGCCTTTGCCAAGAGCTAATGCGACAGGTGACGCCCGCGGCTGAAAGGTAGTCGCCAAGGGGCATGCCGTAAATCAGGAAGTCTTTTTCAAGATCGTGAAGTCGGGGGGTAATACCTAGCCCAGAGGTATAGACTAGAGGGCGAATATAGAAGGGCACGCTGGGTTGATTTTTTTGTACCCATTCGACAATTTTGGACTTAATCTCGCTTGTTGGTAATTCATAGCCCAGATAGTGGGCACTGCGACTGAGACGACGACAGTGATCCTCAAGGCGAAAGAGAAGAATCTCCCGAGCATTCGTGGGATTGGGCAAACCGCGCAGACCTCCTAGGGCTGCCGTTCCGTAGTGCAGTGCATGGGTTGCCACAGAAATTTTAGCCTCTGCAAAGGGCACAAATTGACCATTGAGATAGGCGTAGGGGAGAAAGTTACTCATGGCTTGATTGGAAGCGTTGTAAAAGCCGAATGAAACTCAGAATTAGGCTGGAATTTCCATAGTCTAACATTTTGGCTTACCCTTCAAAAAAACTAGGGTAACGGCGCCTCAGAGGTTACTTCTTCGATATTCGAGACTTGGAGCACCAGACGAAACGGCCGTTGCATCCGCTGTTGGATAAACTGCTCCATCAGTTCTACCTGTTTTGGGGTCACAGGTTCACGGGCACGGACATTAATGCGCACGACGGGGGGGTCGGTTACCCAGGTTGTCTCCATGTTCAACAAATCCAAACGTTGAAATGTCAATGTCCCCCTCAGGAGGGCTTGGCGCACTTTTTGTTGCAAGCGCACTTGCTCGATGAGGCGGCTAAAACTAATAGCCAAGGGAATCATCAAAAGAGCCGTCAGGGCAGCGGCAATACTCAGGGGACGGCGGCTTTGGTGCAGGGGAATATAGCCAACTAGAACAAAAACCAGCATGCAGGCAAGGGTAATTCCCAAGAGGTTGGTTAAATACAACAGTGTTGCCCCCCCACTGAGGCTAGTATTCCATTGGGCAATGCCCAAACCAATGGTGCAAACAGGCGGCATCAGTGCAACAGCGATCGCTGTTCCTGCCAAGGTATTCGAGACACGAGGCTCAGCCATGGCATAGGCACTTACTGCTCCCGCCGCAACAGCAATGCCTAAATCTAGAAGAGTCGGTTGCGATCGCGCCATGATCTCACTGCCGTAGGCCTCAAGACCAACAATCATTCCCAGCATCCAAGAGATGCCAATGGCCATGAGCGTACCAACAATTAGAGCAGTTGCCGCCTCGCGAAACATCTTAAGTTCACCGATGAGAGCTGCCAGAGCCAGCCCGCGAATCGGCAACATCAGGGGAGCAATCACCATCGCCCCAATGATGACAGCCGCACTATTGGCCAGCAAACCAAAGGTGGCAATCACGCATGAGCTAATAATCAGAACAATGTAGGGCACATTGAGCTGGGATTCGGCATAGAGGATCTGGATGAGCTGACTGAGGCTTTCGGGGCTGCGGCGGTGGTAGCGAAAAGACTGAAGTTGATGGAGCCAATGAGTAAAAACTTGTTTCATGGGCAACTCTAGGCGGCAGTTTTTCAAGAAAAGACTAAATCAATCCTACAGGAACTGCCACTGATCAAAAGTTGCCGCCTGTCCCACCGCTCCCCCCGCCTCGTCCAAGACAGTCCAAATCCAAGCATTTTCAATCCGAAAGCGCCGCCCAGATCGAGAGATACGAATGCCGCCGTAGTTGTTGATGTAGCCCTGCCTTGCTGCTTGGGCAAGAAGTGCTGAGCGCTCTGCCTGAGCAATGGGTTCCGCAGTCAGCCGTGAGGGGAGCTGTACCAGTTCTGGCCAAGAGAGTTCCCATAGGGCAAGGGCTGCTTGGTTGCCGTAGTTGAGCACTGGATCTGCTTCGCACCCATGGGAAAGAACAGGTTGGAACCAGTGGAACAACTGCTGTGCCAATTCCAGGTCATCCTTGGCTCCCTTAGGTAGGAGCGATCGCCCCGTCCAGTGTTGAAAACTGGCACAGATTCGCCGCGCTTGCTGAACGGCGTGCGGCTGCAACCAAGGCTCCATCCTCTAAATGGTGGTCAATATCCGACTCGCGGCGGCCACCCCAGCACCGGGACTAAAGTTGCTGTATCCCAATTCGCCGAGCACCGCTTCAAGGGCACTAACTGCCGCCAGAATATCGCGATCGCTAACAAAGCCAAGGTGACCCACGCGGAAAATCTGCCCCTTCAGATGATCTTGACCACCCGCCAAGGCAATGTCAAAGCGTTTTTTCATCAGACTGCGAATCTTCTCGGCCTCCACCCCCTGAGGAGCGACGGCGGTAATTGCGGGACTGGCACAGTGATCCGCAGCATAAAGGGGCAAATTCAGCGCCTTCATCGCTGCCCGTGTGGCGGCCATTAATCGTTGATGCCGCGCAAAAATGTTCTCCAACCCCTCCGCTTGCATCATCTCCAGTGCTGTCTTCAAAGCAAAAAAGAGATTCACAGGCGGTGTAAAGGGGGTGGTGTTCTTGGCGGCGTCCTTGCGGTATTTCCCCAAGTCAAGGTAAAACTTCGGCAGGTTAGCTCGCTCGTAGGCTTGCCATGCCTTGGCACTGACGCTGACAAAGGCCAATCCCGGCGGGATCATGTAACCCTTCTGGGAGCCTGAGCCGACCACGTCCAATCCCCATTTACCCACAGGGACATTGACAGCTCCTAGACTAGTGACTGCATCGACAATGATCAAGGCTTGGCCATGGGCTTTCACATGCCGATTGATGGCCTCTAGATCGTTGATTACCCCCGTTGAAGTTTCACTGTGGGTAACGATCACCGCCTGAATGGTTTTGGCCGTGTCTGCCTCTAGAACTGCTTTGAAGTCATCGGGGTTGAGGGGCTGTCCCCAAGGGGCGGTAATGCGCTCCGTTTTCAGACCGTAGGCCTCACAGACCTCTGCCCAGCGATCGCCAAATTTACCATTACAGCCCACAAGGACGCGATCGCCCGCACTGAGAAAGTTAATGATCCCGGCCTCCATCGCCCCTGTCCCACTGGCAGCCAAAATCAGCACGTCATCTGTTGTTTGATGCAGCCATTTCAATCCCGCTGTCACCGCCGCCATGATCTGGCTAAAGTCACCGCTGCGGTGGCCAATGGGGTGTTTACTGAGGGACAAAAGTACCGACTCCGGTACCGGCGTAGGCCCCGGAATCATCAACATTGATTTATCTTGCATCGTGAGTTACGAACCAATCCTGAAAATGAAAAATTAAGCCCAGTGAGCGGCCATATGCTCTGCCAAGTCCAAAACCCGCTGGCTATAGCCCCACTCGTTATCGTACCAAGCCACCACTTTCACCAGATTGCCCCCCATCACCATTGTTAGGGACGCATCCAAAATCGAGGAGGCGTTGTGACCCCGATAGTCCGAAGACACCAGTTCCAATTCGCTGTAGTGGATAATCCCCTTCATGGTGGTTTCAGAGGCTTCCTTGATCACTTGGTTCACCTGCTCAGCAATGGTGGGTTTTTCCACCTGAGCCACAAAGTCCACCACAGAAACATTGGGGGTGGGTACCCGCAGAGCAATCCCGTTCAGCTTACCTTGTAACTCGGGAATGACCAATCCCACCGCCTTAGCGGCACCCGTAGAGGTGGGTACAATATTCATGGCTGCTGCCCGCGCCCGCCGCAAATCGCGGTGACTGGCATCGAGTAGGCGCTGATCTCCGGTGTAGCTGTGGGTTGTTGTCATCATCCCCTGCTGAATGCCAAAGGTTTCATGGAGCACTTTGACAATGGGGGCTAAGCAGTTGGTGGTGCAACTGGCATTGCTGACGATGGCTTCACTGGGATCGTACGTATGGTGATTCACCCCCATCACATAGGTGGGAATGTTGCCTTTACCAGGTGCTGTAATCAGAACTTTTTTGGCTCCCGCACTTAGGTGTTTACTGGCACCCTCGCGGCTGGTAAAGACCCCCGTGGCTTCAATGACCAGATCAATGCCCCAAGCGCTCCAAGGCAGATTTTCAGGGTTGCGATCTGAGACACATTTAACCGCATGCCCACCTGCATAGATGCAGTTATCGTCAGCAGTAATCTCGGCATCTTGGAAAATGCCCAACATCGAGTCATACTTCAGCAAATGGGCATTGGTGCGGGGATCGGAGGTATCGTTGATGCCTACAATCTCTAGCTTGCTATTGGCTTTTCGCTGTAACCAGCAACGCATGAAGTTCCGACCGATGCGCCCAAAACCATTGATAGCGACTCTAACCACCTGATCCCTTCCTCTGTTTACTAACTCATTGCCAGAAATGATCTAGGAAACATTCTAAGGGGGAATGGTCATTTTATTTCCTTTTTTTTAACGGCGCACCAAAGGTCGCTCCTCCAGAGGAGCGGACAAGGCTTCCTCTAAGGGAGCACAGCCAAAGCGCTCCTCTAAAAGAGCCATCACAGTACGACCAAAGTCATTGGGATTGAGTCGCCAAGCTGCAAGGCACACTTCCCCAAAGACGGATCCCATGGGTTCGGGGTTCCAAAGCAATTTTTTGGCGGTCCAAGGCATAAGACTCATGGGGTTGTAGCCGGGGCGCAAAATGCCGCGCTCGAGGGCATATTCCTCAAGGTGGGTGTGGGGTTGCAGGCCAATGAAGAAGATGGCTGGTTCAACGTTGTTGGCACCAAAGATGCGTTCTAGCTCGCGGTGGTAGGCAATCGTCTGGGCAATGGTGTCGGGACGTTCGTCAATAACATTAAAGGAGTAGTTCACAGAAACAAGTGCATTAAACCCCGCAGCTTTCAAATCGCGACAGTTCTGCAATACCGTTCGCAGGTTATAGCCCATGCGCATTTTCCGCACCAGTTCTTGGGAGCCACTGGTAATGCCGATCTCAAAGTAGTTCATGCCGGTTTGCACCATGAGGTCGCACAGTTCGGGCGTGAGGTTGTCGGCACGGATGTAGGCTGCCCAGTGAATATCCTTCATGCCTGCTTTGAGAATTTCCCGCAGCAGGGCGATCGCATCGGGGATAAATTTGCGAGCGGGAATAAACTGGGCGTCGGTAAACCAAAAATTGCGCACACCGCGATCGTAGAGCTGCCGCATTTCAGCGACGACTTCCGCAGGGGCGTTAATGCGTACCTGTTTGCCTTCAACTACGGTATAGACGCAGTAGCAGCAGTTGTGGGGACAGCCCCGTTTGGTTTGCACGCCAATATAAAAATCACCCCCCTGAAGGTAATACTCGAATTCTGGCCAAATGGTTTCGATGTAGTCATAGTTGCAGGCGGTTTTTTCGATGGGGGTTGGCCATTCGTGGATCAGGCGATCGCGGGGCTTTTCAACACCGGCAATGTAGCAACGCTCTCCCCCAATCGGTTGGTGCGTTAAGACTTTGTGCAGTAGCGTTTCCCCTTCACCCACGGAAACAATGGTGCCTTTGGGCAGTTGAGAACCCAACTGTTCATAAAAGACACTGACCGCACCGCCACCAACAATGGTCGTAACTTCAGGATGGTGACGCTTAGCATGGTGAAGTCCCAAACGGATTAAGTTGAGGTTTCGCCAGAGTTCACCATAGTAGGCACTCATCACCCGCAGCCCCCCGATCGCCCCCCGCAACTTCACCAAGGGATTGCGAGCGTAATAGACCTCAAAGGCATTTTGCAGTGGATTGCCTCCCCGTCCCCCCACAGGGGCATAGATTTGAATGTCCCGCCAAGAGAACACAAGATGCGTGGGCTGAAATTCCTCAATGACCTGGGCAAGGGCTCGGCGAAAATCAAGGGGCGGCACCGTTCCCAAATCAAAAATTCGTTGTTCAACACTTGGCAATTGCTTATGGATATAGTCCGCAAGATACACGACACCAATGGGAAAAATGGGGTTGCACGGCAGACGGACGTAGAGGACACGGGGAGACATCGGCTAGCCCAAGATCTATAGAAACGCTAAATTTTTAATAAATCTCTATCGCTGTTTAGGTTTTAACACATTTGCGCCTTTCTAGCAGGGGATCACAGGGACTCAAGGCAAGGATCAACGATCCATCTGTAATTGAGTTTACAACTATGTCGAATTGGCAATGTTAGGCTAACAAGGGTAAAGACACCTCTCATAGCAAAGCCACTTAATTCCTATGCCGCAAATCTTTGATCTCATCCCCACTGAAAGTTGCGATCGCATCCTCTGCTGTTATGTCAACGCCACCAGCAAAATTCAGGTGGTGCGGATTACAAATATTGCCAATTGGTATTTCGAGCGGGTTGTTTTTCCGGGTCAACGACTGGTGTTTGAATCACCACGGGCAGGCCAACTGGAAGTTCATAGCGGCATGATGGCCAGTGCGATTCTTTCTGATACCATCCCCTGTACAGAGCTACTTGTTCAAGAAGGTGGTGGTAATTTTTTTCCCAGTGATCCCGTTATCCAACAGCAGTTAGAATTGATCAATGAGACTCCTGAGACGGTAGTAACAAAAGTAACAAGTCATTGAGTCAAGTTAGTCTGCGCCCTCGCACCACTGCAATTTTAGCCACAAGTTTAGATGGCAAGCTTGCCCGTTCGGAGGCAGCGGGGAAGCGTATTGCCTCTCACTACGATTTTCAACACCTTGAACAGCAGGTCGCCCAGGTGGACGCCGTACTCTTTGGGGCGACAACGTTGCGCCTGGGGGGAACAGCAATGCGCCTTCAATCTCCCCATCTGATTGCTGAGCGCGAAGGTCAGGGGCGATCGCCCCAACCGTTGCAAATTGTCTGCTCCGCCAGTGGTAACTTAGATCCTGCGCTTCCCTTCTTTCGCCAGCCGATTCGCCGCGCCCTGCTGACCACTGAGAAGGGCGCTAGCCATTGGCAAGGATCTACTGCCTTTGACGACTGTTGGTGCGTAGGAGAAGAAGCAATTGACTGGCCGAGGGCATTTACGTGCCTTCAAGGGGCAGGGGTGCAAACCTTGGCCGTGTTGGGGGGCGGACAGCTTTTAGCATCCCTATTGCAGATTGCTGCTATTGACGAATTATGGTTGACCCTCTGCCCACTACTCCTAGGGTCGGCAGCCCCTAGCCTCTATCCCAATGGAGTGGAATTCTCGGGGACGTTGACGCTGCTCAATGTCTTGCCTGTGGGCAATGAAGTGTATCTCCACTACCGTCTCAACTATGTTTGACCAATTGCAAAGAATGCTTGATCGCCACTGCGTCCAATCAATTCTCCTCAGGGATAATCTGCATTTCCAAGGGTGAGGCAAGAATGCAATCACAGTAGTTGAGGATGGGTGGCGCATGCCACCCCCACGTGACACCAATGCTCCCCGCGGCTCCCCCCCGCCGTGCCATCAGACCATCGCTATCCGCATCACCAATGACCACTGTTTGCTCTGGTTGCACTCCAAGGCGATCGCACACCCTGAGGAATACCTGTGGATCGGGCTTCATGGGTGGCTCATCTCCCCCCTGCCAGAGTTGGAAGAAGGGCTTCAAGTGATAGGTGTCTAGAAAAGCCTCAATTTCTATCGTGCGATCGTTGGAGATAACCGCTAAGGCACATCCTAGCCCATGGAGCCGTTGCACTAGCTCAATCACCCCCGGCAGGAGCGGTGTTAACGCTGCTTTAACAGTAAATTCTCGGTCTGCTTCAGAAAAGGCGGCCTTCGCCCGTTCTAGGGCGGCAATCCAAGGAATTCCCTGTGTGGCCACAAAAGCTGCGGCGGCAATCAAGTTCTCCTGCCGTGTCCCCACTGCTTGCAATCCAGTTGGATCGAGATGCTCACCAATCACCCCAAAGGCCTGAAGTAGCGTCTCTTTCAAATTGGGAAAATGTTCGGCAATTTTCACAGCGCGGGCGATCGCCACCCACCTCAGGTAATGGGCAACATCCGCTAATGTGCCATCCTTATCAAAGATCACCGCTGCTACCGAGTGAAAACAGCGTCCCTGACACCACAGCTGCACCATTGCCCAAACCTCTTCGGTAGTAGGATCAAAACACGAAGCATAGAAAATGATGAGGATACTTCCCCCTTGATTATCGTCATTGATAACTACGACAGCTTCACCTACAACCTTGTCCAGTACTTAGGGGAGCTAGCGCAGGAGTTCCCAATTGCTGCGGATCTGCGGGTCTTTCGCAACGACAAGATTACCCTCGATGAGATCACTGCCCTCGCCCCTGCAGCTGTTGTCATTTCCCCAGGCCCTGGTCGCCCTGCGGACGCGGGAATTTCTGAACCACTGATCCGCACCTATGCTGGCACACTGCCAATCTTGGGGGTTTGTCTGGGGCATCAAGCCATTGGGGAAGTCTTTGGCGCTGCGGTGACACTTGCACCTACACTGATGCATGGCAAAACATCAGAAATTTACCACAGTGGTGTGGGGGTGTTCCAAGATTTGCCCCAACCCTTTACAGCAACCCGCTACCACAGCCTCGTCATTGATCGTGACAGGTGTCCCGATGTATTGGAAATTACCGCTTGGACAGAAGACGGCCTAATTATGGGGGTGCGCCACCGCCAATATCCGACGCTGGAAGGGGTGCAATTCCATCCAGAGAGCATTCTCACCACCTGCGGCAAAGACCTGCTACGGAACTTTTTGCGACGGGTGTCTAGTCCATCGTTGTAAACCAGCCACTTTTCGGTACACTGAGCTGGAATAGGAGTGGGGAGAGAAAAAATGGAACGGCGGCAGTTCTTGCGTTGGGCTCAAATTGGGGCGATCGCCAGCCTTGGTGGACACTGGGCAGCCCATGCTCAAGGGAATGGTCTTTCCCTACAGTGGTTTGGCCACACCTGTTTTCTCTTTATTGGCAGTGGTCAGCGGCTACTGGTGAATCCCTTCCGTCCCATTGGTTGCACCAAAGGATTACGGCCTCCCCGTGTGGCTGCCGATATTGTCATGATTAGCAGTCGCCTCTTCGACGAAGGCTACATTGAAGGCTTACCGGGCCGACCTAAACTGCTCTTTCAACCGGGCTCCTATAAAGTTAATGGTCTGAATATTCAGGGCATCCGCACCAGCCATGACCGCGTCGGTGGCTTCCGCTTTGGCATCAATGTGGTTTGGCGCTGGCAACAAGGGGGCATCAATCTTCTGCACATGGGGGGCATTGCCATGCCCATTACCATTGAGCAACGAATTCTCATGGGACGACCTGATGTAGTGATTGTGCCTGTAGGCGGGAGTGATAAGGCCTATACGGCTGAGGAGGCCAAGGCGGCCATTGAGGTTCTACAACCCCGTTTGGTGATTCCTTCCCACTATCGGACGGCGGCTGCCGACCCCAACAATTGTAATCTTACGGCTCTAGAAGACTTTTTGAAGGTGATGGAGGGAACTCCGGTGCGCCGCAGTGGTAGTGCATCCCTCAGTTTATCGGCAGCCAATTTGCCCCAGAAGACCACTATCCAAGTTCTCAGGATTTGATTGGGAAAACCGCTATTATCGCTATTATTATGTGTCTTATGTGTCAGGGTTTGCCGTACCGCCCTTTTCTAGTAAGGATTGGAGATGCGCGCAGGCTGCGGGTATGCATTCCTGTTTGACAGTGGTTTTGACT
Organism: Thermosynechococcus sp. Uc; assembly: GCF_029335995.1. Taxonomy (NCBI): domain Bacteria; kingdom Bacillati; phylum Cyanobacteriota; class Cyanophyceae; order Acaryochloridales; family Thermosynechococcaceae; genus Thermosynechococcus; species Thermosynechococcus sp. Uc. The sequence goes on along the minus strand of NZ_JARJMS020000004.1, from coordinate 4,398 downwards.
GTTTTGAGAGTATTCTCTCAGGAAAAAGGGCTGTAAAACGAGTTGAGGAAACACCATGATTCAGGTCGAACACCTGACCAAGGTTTACGGTACAACCGTGGCGCTACGGGATGTCAGCTTTTCAGCCGCCAGTGGTGAAATTCTCGGTCTCCTCGGTCCCAATGGCGCAGGCAAAACCACCACAATGCGGATTTTAGCAGGGTATCTACCGGCAACGAGTGGTACGGCTGCCATTGCCGGCTATGAAGTCCACACCGATCCAATGGCGGTACGCCAGCGCATTGGCTATCTGCCAGAAAATCCCCCCCTTTACACGGAAATGACGGTGGCGGGCTATTTGCACTTTGTGGCTCGGATCAAGGGGGTCAGTGCGGGCGATCGCCCCCAGCGGGTAGAATATGCCCTCAAAAGCTGTGGTCTCTGGGATCAGCAACAGACAATTATTCGCAAACTCTCCAAGGGCTATCGGCAGCGGGTCGGCATTGCCCAAGCCATTGTCCACGATCCGCCGGCAATTATTTTGGATGAACCCACCGTGGGTCTTGATCCGCGTCAAATTATTGAGGTACGGAATTTAATTAAAAACTTGGCAGGACAGCATACAGTGATTCTTTCCACCCATATTTTGGCGGAAGTGAGCATGACCTGCGATCGCGCAGTGATTATCAACAAAGGGGAGGTGGCAGGCATTGGTCAACTGGATGAATTGCTGCAACGCCTCAGCAGTAGCTACACCTATGACCTCGAACTCGTGGGCGATCGCTCCCAGATTGAATCCCTGTTACAACACCTTCCCCATCTACAGCAGATGACATGGGACAGTAGCACTGTCCAACAGCGACAGCAGCTTCGGGTAAGTAGTCCCGTAGAAATTGGTGCCGATCTCGCCAGTCTCCTTGTCCAAAATGGAGTGCAACTGTTTGAAATGCGCCGCTCCCGTGCCAACCTAGAGGAAGTGTTCTTGAAATTAACAACCGATGAACCAGTCGCAGAACCCAGCGATGCACCCGAAGAAGCCCATGCTTAGCGTTTCCCGCCACGGGCTGCGTGTCCTTTTTGCCAACATTCTTGCCATTTACCGCCGCGAACTCCAGAGTTACTTTACTGCCCCCTTCTACTACGTAATTGCCGGAGTATTCTGGCTGCTTAGCGGCCTCTTTTTCCTCGTTGTCATGACAACAATTATTAGCCAAGTGGCTCAGCAGGATTTACTGCAACAGCAGTTTGGAGCGCCAAGTCAAGCCATTGATGTTCCCAAGCTGATTCTGGAAAGCTTCCTTGGACTCCTAGGATCTATTTCCCAAGTTATTTTGCCAATGCTCTCTATGGGGCTTTACACCGAAGAGCGTAAGCACGGCACCCTAGAACTGTTGGCCACCTCGCCGATTACCAACTGGTGTGTGGCAACGGGTAAGCTTTTGGCAGTGCTGACGTTTTATACTACGCTCCTGCTGCCTGTCATTATTTATCAGTTTGTTGCCCTTCAGCAGAGTACGCCGCCCCTCTCCCCTTGGCTGATTTTGGCGGGCAATGGCGGATTGATTCTTTTGGCCGCCGCCATTCTCTCCCTAGGAATGTTTCTCTCATCCTTGACCGACAGCACGATCTTGGCAGCCATTTTGGGGTTTGCTGTGTTGCTAGTTCTCTGGGTGCTGGATGTTTTGGCTAAAAATACTGGAGGGAATCTCAGTGATATCCTTTCCTATCTCTCGCCCCTAGAACACTTTACCCATCTGACACGGGGAATTTTTCGCAGCAGTAGCCTTGTCGTTTTTGGCAGTTATATTTTTCTAGGTATTTTCCTTACGGCGCAGTCCATTGATGCCTTTCGTTACCAGCGCAATTAGGGAGTATCGGTCATGAAACGCTTTGCCCTAAAGTCACCCACCCGATTCACCACGGTATTACTGTGGGCAGCGCCACTTTTTATCATTGCTGGCTTGAGTGCCGGGATTGTCACCAAGCGTTGGAATTGGCTCCCCTTGAGTCTTTTAACCTTGGGGGGGATTGCCTTGCTGCTGTGGCTGATCCAGCAAAGTCATGTCTCCACAGGGTTTTGGGGACGGCGTTCCACCCAAACGAGTACTAATGCCATCCTCACTGTGATTGCCGTAATTGCCCTGTTGGCCATCGTCAACTTTTTGGCCGATCGCTATCGTGTTGAGGTTGATCTCACTGAAAACCGTGCCTTTACTCTAGCGGCAGAAACTCGTGATATTTTGCAAAATCTAGATCAGCCGGTGCGGGTTTTGGTATTTGATGCCAATGCGGCCAGTCGCGATCGCCTGCTGTTAGAGCAATACCGCCGCCAAGCCAATAACCAGTTTTCCTTCGAGTTCATTGACCCCCAAAAACAGCCCGCCCTAGCCAAAAAGTACAACGTGACTCAAGTGGGACAAGTGATTGTTGTGGCGGGGAAGAAAACTCAGCGCATTGATGAAAACCTTTCCGAAAGCAACCTCACCCCTGCCTTGATTCGTGTTACCAGCGATCGCACAATCCGCGCCTATTTCACTACGGGGCACAATGAACTCCCCCTCACAGGTGGGGCAGCTAGCCTCAGTGAGGTCGCTAAGCTCCTAGAGCAACGAGATGTGCAACTACAGCCCCTCAACTTACTAGAAAAAGGCAAAATTCCTGGGGATGCCAATGTCATTGTTGTGGCTGGCCCGCGGCAGCCCTTTTTGCGGCTTGAGCAGGATCTGCTCAAAGAGTACCTCAATCGTGGCGGTAGCCTTTTGTTGATGCTCGATGTTGATGTCAACGCGGGTCTTGAGGATTTACTGAAAAACTGGGGACTCACCTTGGATAACCGCTGGGTTATTGATGGCTCTGGGGTGGGTCAACAGGTGGGACTAGGTCCTGACACCATCATTGTTACCACCTATGGCAATCACCCCATTACTCAACGCTTTGCCCAAGGGCCTAGTGTCTTTCCGCGGGCACAGGCCATTCGTATTAATCCTGTAAAGGATGATAACATTGTGGAGATTGCCCTCTCTGGACCACAAACTTGGGCAGAAACCGAGTGGCAGTCGGGCAACCTTGAATTCACTGAAGGCGTAGATACCAAAGGTCCACTGCCGATTGCCGTGGCAATTACTCGTCAATTGAGTGCCAATCCACCAAAGGAAGCCCGCTTGGTTGTCTTTGGCGACTCAGAGTTTGCGACCGATGGCGTGATTGCCTATCAAGGAATTAATAGCGATCTTTTTGTCAATTCCGTACTCTGGTTGGGCGATCGCGACCAAAAGGCCCTCTCTATTCGTCCTCGTGAAACCACCAACCGCCGCCTTCAACTCAATGTGACTACCAGTCGTTGGATTGAGATTATCAGCGTGTTGCTATTGCCCCTTGTGGGTTTTGGCTCAGCTATTTTTGTCTGGTGGCGACGACGCTAGCCATAGCAACAGCCTCCTCTTCTTACCCTTGTTTGCTCCTTTGTGCCCTGATGTTAGTCTTTTCGGCGGCTGCGTGGCCACGGTCTTTTATCTGGGCCTCAAGCTAGGGTTTGCGCTGTTATGGGCACTGATCCTAGCAACGTAAGCATTGGCAGTTGGGAGTACCTAGATAAATATTCTTATACTCCTCTTGTTACGACTTTTGGTGGCTGGTGGGTGGGTCTATCGGTCAAATTTTTTGGGGCAACAGGGGGCTTAGCGGATGCAATCGCAGAGTTACACTGCCAAGGTCGGTGAAGTTATCGCTTACTACCGGGTATGGCATTGGCTTCTAGCCTATCCTTACTCTTTGATAGTAGGGCTGGCTCTGGAAGTCCAATGATGGAAATGGTGGCTTGGGTAGTTGGTTAGCGGATCGTTTGAATCTACCCCCAGATAGCACCCGCATTCTTACCCTCTGTGGGATGGCAACGGGTCTGGGTGTGTTTTTTGAATGTGTCCTTAGCTGGCATGATGGGGGCAATCACGGTGGTTGTCACGAAAACGCCTTTGGAGCTGGCGGTGATTCTGACGGTCATTTCCCATACGGCAATGCTGCCCCTGATTACGATTGCCACCGTAACCAGTTACGTTACCTATTGACCTTGCCCATTGCTTGCATCCCCAGCCAGCGATCGCGCGCGGCTCCCCCTGATCCCTGAGAAATGATTAACAGAATATAAAATTCGGATGTAACCCTTTACATTTCCTGAGAGATTGATTAATATATGGTTACATTCCGTTGCACAAAGCCAGCGGGTGCTCCTGAGATTTCTCAGAAACTTGCTGGAGAATTGTAAACGGTTTGTAATATTCATTCATCTTGTTCAACAGGACTTATCACTATGACGACTGTTTTACAACGTCGCGAGCAACTGAACCTGTGGGAGCAATTTTGTAGCTGGGTCACCAGCACCAACAACCGCCTTTATGTGGGCTGGTTCGGCGTGTTGATGAT